>JAWWPE010000456.1:0-8072 GCA_033850895.1 Nocardioidaceae bacterium
CCTCAACGGCGGAGCGACACCCGTGTGTGTGGTCTCCTCGCCTGAGAAGGCCGAGATCGTCAAGAAGATGGGCGCCGAGCTGGTCATCGACCGCTCAGCCGAGGGCTACAAGTTCTGGAAGGACGAGAACACCCAGGACCAGCGGGAGTGGAAGCGCCTGGGCGCGAAGATCCGTGAGCTCACGGGCGGCAGCGACCCCGACATCGTGTTCGAGCACCCGGGCCGCGAGACGTTCGGCGCCAGCGTCTACGTCGCGCGCAAGGGCGGCACGATCGTCACCTGCGCGTCGACCAGCGGCTTCATGCACCAGTACGACAACCGCTACCTCTGGATGAACCTCAAGCGGATCGTCAGCTCGCACTTCGCCAACTATCGCGAGTCGTGGGAGGCCAACAAGCTCATCGACAAGGGCCTGATCCACCCGACCGTGTCACGGGTCTACTCCCTGGAGGACACCGGCCAGGCCGCCCTCGACGTGCACCACAACCTGCACCAGGGCAAGGTCGGCGTGCTGTGCCTGGCGCCCGAGGAGGGGCTGGGCGTCCGCGACGCGGACAAGCGCTCCTTGCACATCGACAAGATCAACCGCTTCCGCGGGGTTTAGCGGGCCGGGCGTCCGGACTTCTTCGCACCTTTCGGGTGCTCCTGCCGGAGCGGTATGGTGGGCAACGACCAAACCCCCCCTTTCCACGAACGGGTACAGCATGTCCGACCAGTCCGGATTGTCCATCTTCGACGCCGCGCAAAAGTCCGCCGACGCTTCATTTCCGTTGGCTCGTCGCGGCGGCTATGACAGCGACGCCGTCGACGCCTGGGTCCGCACCCAATCCGCCGAGCTCAAGAACGCCGCCGACAACGCGAAAGCACTCTCCGAGGAGAACGAGAACCTCCGCAGCCTCATCGAGAAGCTGAAGGACCGCGTCGAGGCAGTCGAGAAGCCCACCTACACGGGGCTCGGCAACCACGCCGCCCAGCTTCTCGGCCTGGCCGAGCAGGAGGCCGAAGACGTACGTACGCGGGCGATCCGCGAGGCCGACGAGCTCGTCAAGAAGGCCGAGGAAGAAGCCAGCATGGTGCGGGCCGCGGCCAACCACGAGGCCGAAGAGATGCGGACCAAGGCGGTCACCGAGCTGGAGGAGAAGCGCAAGCAGCTCCTCGAGGACGCCGAGGCGATGCACGCCGACGCGCTCGCCCACACCGAGGACCTGCGGGCCCACGCCGAGCGCGAAGCCGCTCAGCTCAAGATCGCCGCCGAGCAGGAGGCGCAGAACCTCCGACTCGGCGCCACCCGTGAGGTCGAGCAGGCCCGCGCGTCCGCCGATCGTGAGGTCACCGAGGCGCGCCGAGTGCTCGCCGTGGAGAAGGAGCGGCTGGCTCGCGAGGCCTCCGAGAACCACGCCGCCGCGACCGCGCAGACCGCCAAGCTCGTTGCGGACGCCGAGTCGCGCGCCAGTGCCGCGGACGAGCGGGCCAGCGAGATCATGGGCAAGGCCGCCAAGGCCCGCGACGCCGCGAGCGCCGAGGCTGCGCGAGTGCTCGAGGGCGCCAAGACCGAGGCTTCAGCGTTGATGTCCAGCGCCAGCGCCGAGGCGCAGCACATCCGGGTCAGCGCCACGACCGATGCGGAACGCCAGACGCGCGTGCTCCGCGCCGAGGTCGAGGAGCTGCAGCGCAAGCGCGACGGCATCATGTCCCAGATGGGTCAGCTCCGCGACATCGTCTCGACGTTCGCGCCGACCGCCAAGGAGCCGGCTCAGCCGAAGGGTGACGCCAAGGCGCCCGAGAGCAAGCCGGCCGACGCCGCGAAGGCCGCAGAGCCCAAGCCGGTCGAGGACAAGGCGCCCGAAGCCAAGGCTCCGGAGGCCAAGCCGGACGCCACCGACGAGAGCTGAGCGATCAGCGCGGCACGTCCTTGAACGCCGCCACCGTGCGGTCTCGATAGGCCGAGGAGTCGGCCCTCTCCATGGGACCGTCCCAGGTGCTCGGCAACGGCACGGCCACCTGCGGCGCGAGCTTGCGCACGATCTCGTCGAGCACGCGTTCGGAGTCACCGACCCACAGGTGCTTGGCGCCGTCGACCGCGATGAGCTCGACCTGGGGCACCGCCGCGAAGCGCTCGCGAGCCTCTGCGGGCTGCAGGTAGTCGTCATGCTCCGGGATCAGTGCCGTGACCGGCTTGCCCGACGCGGCCCACGCCTCGAGGTGCTCTGCGGTCGCGTTGCGCAGCGGTGGAGACAGCAGGACGGCTCCCTCGACGGCCGGCTCCAGGCCGTACATCAGGGCGAGATCGGTGCCGAACGACCAGCCGACGATCCACAGGTGCGGCAGATCGGCGAACTCGGCGTACTCGACCGCAGCGGCGACATCGAATCGCTCGGCGACAGCGTTGTCGAACTCTCCTCCGCTGGTGCCCTGGACGCTTGAGGTGCCGCGGGTGTTGAACCTGAGCACGGCGATGCCGGCCAGCGCGGGCAGGCGGTACGAGGCCTTGCGGAACAGGTGGCTGTCCATCATTCCGCCGTGGGTCGGCAGCGGGTGCAAGCAGATCATCGTGGCGACGGGCGGTTGATCCAGTGGCAGCGCCAGCTCGCCCACCAGGGTGACCCCATCGGCGGTCTCCAGCGTGATCGCCTCCCGGCGAGCGGGCAGCACCGAGTTGCCGCGGATCTTCTCAGTCATGTGCGCATCTTTCGTCAGTGCCGTCTGGCCCAGCACGCAGTGTGCCAGTGCCGACGCTCATCGATCGCGGAGGCACTGAGCAGCGGTCGCTCGACCGGCCAGATCACCAGATGGGGTGTGGCCGGACGGATCAGCTGGTCACAGCCCGGGCACCGATAGTCCTTCGTCGACGTCGCCCCGGTGATCGAGCGGACGTACCACGAACCGTCCGCGCGGGTGTCGACCCGCTCCAGCGACGGGCGCCTCCCCGGCGTCTGGCGTGGCGCGACTCGACGGCGGGGCATGCCTCCATCGTACGTTCGCCCGCCCGGCGGCTCGGCCGGTCAGACGCAGTAGCTGCGGATCCAGCCCTTGCGCGCCGACGAGGCGGCAATCGCCTGGTCAAAGCTCAGCACTCGCACCTTCGACTCACCGAGGCGCTGGAACAGGATCGTGTCGGTCAGCGCCGGCGTCTCGCGGCAGACACGTCCGGCCGACTGCTGCGCAGCGATCGCGGCGGTGAGTGCCGGATTGGCGTCGGCCGTCTGCATCACCAGCGCCTGGTGCGGCGCGCCGTACTGGCTGGCGAACGACTGCAGGGCCACGAATCCGACCATCAGGGCGATGGCAAACGTCAAGGAGGAGATCCGCACGAGGCGGGCCGCCGTGACGACGTAGGACGTGCTGTTCATCACCGCTCCTGTCGGCTCGTGCCCCCTAGGACAGAGCAACGACAGCGGTCATGCGGAAGTTATCGGTCGCGGTCGATTACTTCCGTCACATCTTCAGGAATTCCGCGACTTTCGGCCGGGTCTACGCCGTTGCGCCGACCATCAGTACGTGTGGAAGCCCGCCCCGGTCTTGCGACCGAGCTTGCCCTCGGCGACGAGGCGCTCCAGCGTCGGAGCCGGCTGCCAGTCGGCGTGGCCGAACGTCTCCACCAGGGTCTTCTGGATCGCGAGCGACACGTCGTTGCCGACCACGTCGAGCAGCTGGAACGGGCCCATCGGCAGCTTGGCGGCCTTCATCGCGTCGTCGATCTCCTCGAGCGTGCCGCCACCGGCCTCGTGCAGCTTCACTGCGTCGTTGAGATAGGGGAACAGCAGCGCGTTGACGATGAAGCCCGCACGGTCGCTGCACGACACCGGGTGCTTGCCGGTCGAGAGGCACAGCGCGCGCACGGTCTCGGCGACCTCGGCGGACGTCTCGTCAGCGGACACGACTTCGACCAGCTTCATGATCGGTGCCGGGTTGAAGAAGTGCATGCCGATGACGTCCTGCGGGCGTGATGTCGCGGCGGCGCAGTCGTTGATCGACAGCGATGACGTCGTCGTGGCGAGGATTGCGCCGTCCTTGCAGATGCGGTCGAGGTCGCGAAACAGCTCGAGCTTGACCTCGAGATCCTCGGCGATCGCCTCGACCACGATGTCGGCATCGGCGAGGGCGTCGCGGGACGTCGAACCACTGAGCCGGCCGAGGATCGTCGACTTGCCGTCCTCGTCGAGCTTGTCCCGTGAGATGGCCTTGTCGAGGCTCTTGGTGATCGTCGCGAGCACTCCGGCGACCTTGTCCTCGCCGCGGCCGACGTAGACCACGTCATAGCCCGCCTTGGCGAACACCTCGACGATGCCCGAAGCCATCGTGCCGGTTCCGACCACGCCGACCGTCGAGATCTCGTGCCGGAGCTGCGGTGCGGCGTCGTCATCGGCGCCGACCGCCTCCGCGAACGTGCTGCCCGCGGCTGCCATCGAGGTCAGGATGCTGACTGGCTCGTGGAGCTCGTCACCGGTCTCGGCGTACAGCTTCTCGAGCCCGGAGGCGACGGTCGAGGCACCCATGGCGTCGATCAGGGCGAGGGGCCCGATCGGGTAGCCGCAGCCGAACCGCATTGCCGCGTCGATGTCGTCGCGGGTCGCATAGCCGCTCTCATACATGGTGGCGGCGTGGTTGAGATAGGGAAGGAGCAAGGTGCGGGCGGTCTGGGCAGCCTGGTCGCTGCCGGCCAGCTGGTCGACGATTTCCTGCATGGCTACTCCTCAGTAATAAACGGGTCGTGCCAGACTAACGTGACCTCGCCGGTGTCGACATGGGAGAACGATGAAACTGCGTATGACGATGGCCACAGGCCTCGTTGCACTCGCCCTCCCCCTGCTCGGTGGCTGTGGCAAATCGGCGGACAACTCGCCCGAGCCCTCCCCCAATGCGGGTACGAGCTCGTCGGCGACGACCACGCCCACGCCGGCGCCCGCGACGTCCACGACGGCGCCCTCGGTCGACCTCGTCGGCGATTGGCACGACGACGCCGCGCAGTGGAAGATGCACTTCCACAAGGACGGCACGTTCGTCGAGGACTTCCAGGGCCTCACCGACTTCCGGGTCGGCCGTTACCGGCTCAACGGCGACACGATCTCGCTGATCGGCGACGACGGCAACACCGACCAGGGCACCGTCCAGGGCGACACCTTGGTGTTCAAGCTCGGCACCCTGACCAAGGACTGACGTGCGGCTTGTCATCGCGCGGTGCCAGGTCGACTATGCCGGTCGCCTCGCAGCCCACCTCCCCCTCGCCACCCGCCTGATCATGGTCAAGAATGACGGCTCGGTGCTGATCCATTCCGACGGCGGCTCGTACAAGCCGCTCAACTGGATGAGCCCGCCGTGCACCCTGCGCGAAGGTGTTGCCGACGACGGGGTCGCCGAGTGGACGGTCACCGCGGGCAAGACCGACGACACCCTGCGCATACGCATCGAGGAGGTCCTGCACGACTCCGCCCATGAGCTCGGCGTGGATCCCGGGCTGCAGAAGGACGGTGTCGAGAAGCATCTCCAGGAGCTCCTCGCCGATCACACCATCGCGCTGGGCGACGGCATGAGCCTCGTACGCCGTGAGTTCATGACCGCGATCGGTCCGGTCGACCTGCTGTGCAAGGACGCCGGAGGCGGCTCGGTCGCCGTCGAGATCAAGCGTCGCGGCGACATCGACGGTGTCGAGCAGCTGACGCGCTACCTCGAGCTGATGAACCGCGATCCCGCCCTGCGCCCCGTGCGCGGCATCTTCGCCGCCCAGGAGATCAAGCCGCAGGCCCGCACCCTGGCGACAGACCGCGGCATCGAATGTGTCGTCGTCGACTATGACGCTCTGCGCGGCATCGACGACCCCAGCCTGCGCTTGTTCTGACCTACTGCAGCGGGACGTTGAAGAACGTCGTGCCGAGCTTCTCCCAGCGGTCGACCTCGCAGCCATTCGTACGCTTGAACGTCGCCCGGACCGGCTTGCCGTCGTACGTGCCTTTCACGGTTGCCGTCTGTGGCCCGCCGTACAACATCGAGCACACCTGGCTCTTCGACACCGGCTTGAAGACATTCGTACCCGCCTTGGCAAGCGCGGCGCACGCCTGGGCGGCTTGCGGATGGGAGCCACCCACCGGGTCACACCGCAAGGTCATGACGTGGGGCGTCGCACCCGCATCGGCCACCACCGAGATCTTCAGCGAGGTGCTGTCGGTTGAGCCGGCATCGGAGCCCTTGCCGCAACCGGTCAGAGCGACGGCAATTATCGAGAACATAAGAAGCCGGCGCATTGGCAACACCGTACCGTGGCGCGACCTCGCTGCTGCAGGTCATCCCGCAGGTGGATGTCGTCGCGTGCAGGGCTCACTAGGCTGATCGGCATGCGCGAGCGGTCCGATCTGTGGCGACGCCTCGACACGGCGTGGCTGGACGTCGGGCTGGTGGCACTGCTGCTCATCTTCCCGCTGTTCGCCGGTGTGCTCGGCTACACCGCAGAGTCTGCGCTCGACACCGCTCTGATCCTCCCGCTGGTGCTGCGGCGGCGGGCCCCCGTGCTCTCGTTCACCGCCATCAGCCTGGCGCTGCTCGTCCAGGCGACGTACGTCAACAGCCCCCGCTACGGCGACGTCGCGCTGCTGCTCGGCCTGTACGCGATCGCCGCCTATGGGCCGGCCTGGGCGGTCTGGGCGGGGCTCGGCACCGGGGTGCTCGGAGCCGTGATCGCGGCGAGCAGCTGGAGCCCGGGGCGCGAGGACCTCAAGGCGTACGCCACGGCCTTCATCGTGCTGGCCGCCGTCACGTTCGCGGCCTGGCTGCTCGGATACCTCGCGCGCACCCGCCGGGCGTATGTCGAGAGTCTCGAGGAGCGAGCCGCGCAGCTCGAGCGGGACGCCGCCCAGCAGGCCCAGATCGCCACGGCAGCGGAGCGCGCACGCATCGCCCGCGAGATGCACGACGTCGTGGCGCACAGCCTGTCGGTGATGGTCGTGCAGGCCGACGGTGCGCTGTATGCGTCGCAGCGCAACCCCGACCAGGCCCTCGACACGCTCCGGACCATCTCGGAGACGGGGCGTGCGTCGCTGACCGAGATGCGCAAGCTGCTCGGATTGCTGCGCGATGAGTCGGGCGAGCGGGCGCTGGCGCCGATGCCTGGCGCGACCGACATCCCGTCGCTCGTCGATCAGCTTCGCGCGAGCGGGCTCACGGTCGAGCTGAAGGTGCTGGGCGATCTGCACCGTCTCGACGCGGCAACCGGGTTGACGGCCTACCGGATCGTCCAGGAGGCGCTGACCAACACGCTCAAGCACGCGGGCCCCGATGTCAGCGTGGTCGTCGACGTGCGCGTGACGACCGACTCCGTGCGCATCCAGGTCGACGACGACGGCCGGGGCGCGACGGCACCCGACGACGGCGTCGGGCACGGAATGCTCGGCATCCGGGAACGCATCGCGGTGCACGAGGGCCAGGTCGACGCAGGTCCACGACCCGGCGGCGGCTTCCGGGTCTGCGCCGTGATCCCGGCGACGCTGGTGTCACGATGATCCGGGTGTTCGTGGTCGACGACCAGCACCTGGTCCGTGCCGGATTTCGCATGCTGATCGAGTCGCAGGAAGACATGGTCGTCGTCGGTGAAGCCGGCGACGGAGCCGAGGCGATCGAGCAGCTCGCAGTCACGGCCGCGGACATCGTCCTGATGGACGTCCGGATGCCCCGGGTCGACGGCGTCGAGGCGACACGGGTGCTGGCGTCGCGAGGCGATCGCCCTCGCGTCGTGGTGCTGACGACGTTCGACCTCGACGAGTACGTCTACTCGGCCCTGCAGGCGGGGGCGTCGGCGTTCCTGCTCAAGGACGCGCGGCCGGAGATCCTGCTCGGCGCAATACGGGACGTACACGCGGGGGACGCCGTCGTGGCGCCGAGCGCAACCCGCAGGATGCTCGAGCGGTTCCTGGTCGAGGCGCAACGTCCTGATCCCGATGACGACGACCGGCTCACTACGCTGACCGAACGCGAGCGCGAGGTCCTGGGGCTGATCGCGCAGGGCCGCTCCAACCTGGAGATTGCAGCCGAGCTCTTCCTGGCAGAGGCGACGGTCAAGACGCACGTCGGACGCGTGCTTGCCA
>JAWWPE010000056.1:0-5840 GCA_033850895.1 Nocardioidaceae bacterium
GTCGTGGCGCTTCCTCAATGAGCACGCCGGGAGCGGGGTGCTCGGCGACCTGGTGAGCCACGCCGTCGACCTGGCCCGCTATGTCGTCGCGGAGATCGACGAGCTCGTGGCTGACCACGCGACATTCATCCGGCAACGTCCAGAAGCGAGCGCCGGTGCGATGCACTTCGAACGCGGCTCCGGCTCGCTCGGAGACGTCGAGAACGAGGACTATGTCAACGCCTTGCTGCGCTTCGCAGACGGGTCTCGCGGACTGCTCGAGTCCAGCCGCACCGCGGTGGGGGAGCAGAACACGTACGGCATCGAGGTGCACGGCACGGCCGGCGCGCTGCGCTGGGACTTCCGCCGCATGAACGAGCTGCAGGTGTGCGTCGACCAGGATTTCCAGAATGCCTTCTTCGCGACCCGATACGCGGCTCCCGGTGACGGCGAGTTCGGAGCGTTCCAACCGGGGGCCAACAACCCGATGGGATTCGATGACCTCAAGGTCATCGAGGCCCATCGACTCGTGCAGTCGATCGCCGACGGCAAGCCGCACGGCGCCACGATCCATGACGCACTGATAGCCGCGCGCACCGTCGACGCGATGCTCGTTTCAGCCAACGAACGAAAGTGGGTGTCGCTGTGACGCAGCGATTGAGAGTCGGGGTCATCGGAGCCGGCGCGATGGGCGCCTCGCACGTTGCGACCCTCGCGGCCGCAGTCCCGGCTGCGGAGGTCACCCGGGTGTTCGACATGGACACCGCCCGGGCTGCCGACATCGCCAGCTCTGTCGGTGCGCAGGCTGCCGAGTCGTCGGATACCCTGATCGCCGACGTCGACGCCGTCGTGGTGGCGTCGCCTGATTTCACCCACGCAGATCTCGTCGTCGCCTGCCTCGCCGCCGGCAAGTTCGTGCTCTGCGAGAAGCCCTTGGCGGTGTCGGCCGCCGAGGCGCGTCGGGTGGTCGATGCCGAGGTCGCGTTGGGCAGGCGCCTCGTTCAGGTCGGCTTCAACCGGCGTTTCGACCCCGGCTTCCGCGACCTCAAGGCGTCGATCACGGACGGTTCGCTCGGTGATGTCCTCGTACTCCACGGCATCCACCGCAATGCCTCCAGCTCGACCAGCACGGACGACGCCGGCCTCGTGACCGGCTCGATGATCCACGAGTTCGACACGTTCCGGTGGTTGCTCGACGGTGAGATCGTCGGCATTCGCGTCGAGTCACCCGTCACGGACGGGTTCCGGGATCCGCAGATCGCGACGATGTGGACCAGCAAGGGGCAGATGATCACGGCTGAGGTGTTCGTCAACGCCGGTTATGGCTATGACGTACGTGTCGAGGTCGTCGGCACGGGCGGCTCGGCCACGCTCGAACCGCGCACGCCGGTCGTACGCCGCATCGCCGGCGCGGCAGGCAGCTCGATCGGCAGCGACTTCGTCGCGCACTTCATCGAGTCCTACCGTCTCGAGCTCGCCGCATGGGCCGACGCTTCGTTGCGCGATGAAGTCGTCGGCGCGAGCGCTTGGGACGGCTACGTCGCCAACCTCGTGGCGGCCGCCGGCGTCACCGCCCTGGGGTCGGGAGTGCGTCAGGCGGTCGACGTGCCGGAGCGCCCCGAGCTGTACGCATGAGCTTCGAGCTGGCGGTCTGCGCCGAGATGGTCTACCTCGAGCTGCCACTGGTCGAGCGCATCTACCGGATCCACGAAGCCGGGTTCGCGGCCGAGATCTGGGACTGGACCGCCAAGGACGCAGCCGAGCTCAGGGCCACCGGAGCAACGTTCACCTCGATGACCGGCTACGTCACGGGCGACCTGATCACCGCCGATGGCGCCGACGACCTGCTGCGTACCGCCGAACGGTCGATCCCGTTCGCCCAGGCGATCCGCTGCCCTTCGCTGAACCTGCACGGCACCGGACTCGGCCCGGGCGGGCTCCCGGTCCGCCCCGTTGAAATGGTCACAGGCGAGATGTGGCTGGCCGCAGAACGTACGCTCTCGCGCATTGCCGAGCTGGGTGAGCGGCACGGCGTCACGTTCGTGCTCGAGAACCTCAACACCGAGGTCGACCATCCGGGCACCCCGTTCGCCAGGGCCGCCGACACCCTCGCGCTCGTCGCGGCGGTCGACAGCCCACACCTCAAGCTGAATCTTGACCTCTATCACGCGCAGATCGGCGAGGGGAACCTCGTCGAGCTCATCCATCGCGCCGCCCCGCATCTCGGCGAGGTCCAGGTCGCCGACGTTCCCGGTCGCTGTGAACCCGGCACCGGCGAGATCAACTGGCCGTTCATCGCCCGCGCACTGGCCGATGCCGGCTACGACGGCGTCGTGGCGATGGAGGCATTCGCCAGCGGTGACCCAGACGTGGCGCTGCGGCGCTTCCGCGAGGCGTTCACGATCTGAGCCGCGCGGCCCGTATGCCATCAGCGAACAGCCGCGTTTTCGCGTGTGTCGCGGGTGCCCGCCGTCTAGGTTTGAGGCGTGAACAACTCACCGAACCCCACACCGACATCGATGGCAGGCGAGGCCGGCCCCTCCGATCTTGACGGCCACATCTACCAGCGGCTGCTCAAGGAACGCATCGTGTTCCTGGGCTCGGAGGTGAAGGACGCCAACTCCAACGCGATCTGCGCGCAGATGCTGCTGCTGAATGCCGAGGATCCCCAGGCCGACATCTTCCTCTACATCAACTCTCCGGGCGGCTCGGTCGACTCCGGCATGGCGATCTACGACACGATGCAGTTCATCTCCAATGACGTGTCGACCGTCGGCATGGGCCTGGCTGCGTCGATGGGCCAGTTCCTGCTCAACGCGGGCACGCCCGGCAAGCGCTACGCCCTCCCGCACGCGCGGATCATGATGCACCAGCCGTCGGGCGGCATCGGCGGATCGGCGTCCGACATCAAGATCCAGGCCCAGCAGAGCGTCCTGCTCAAGCAGCAGCTCAACCAGCTGCAGGCGCAGCACAGTGGCCAGACCGTCGAGCAGATCGAGCTCGACTCCGACCGGGACCGGTGGTTCACGCCGGACCAGGCCAAGGAGTACGGCCTGATCGATCACGTCATCGCGAACGCAGGAGACCTCGCATGAGCTATTACATTCCCCAGTGGGAAGAGCGCACGTCATACGGTTTCCGCCGCATCGACCCCTACACCAAGCTGTTCGAGGACCGCATCATCATGCTGGGCACCCCGATCAGCGATGACGTCGCCAATGCCGTCATGGCTCAGCTCATGTCGCTCCAGGCGATGGACCCCGACCGCGACATCAGCATCTACATCAACTCGCCCGGTGGCTCATTCACCGCGCTGACCGCGATCTACGACACGATCCGCTACATCAAACCCGATGTGCAGACCCTGTGCCTGGGCCAGGCGGCCTCGGCGGCGGCGATCCTGCTCGCCGCCGGCACCCCCGGCAAGCGGCTGGCGCTGCCCAACAGCCGCATCCTGATCCACCAGCCCTACACCGAGGGCACCGGCGGCCAGATCTCCGACCTGGAGATCCAGGCCAACGAGATCTTCCGGATGCGTGAGCTGATGGAGAAGATGCTCTCCGACGCCACCGGCAAGTCGGTCGAGGAGATCAGCAAGGACGTCGATCGCGACAAGATCCTGACGGCCGAGCAGGCAGTGGAGTACGGCCTCGTCGACGAGGTGCTCAACACCCTCAAAGTCCCGGCGCTCTGACACCAGACACGACCAGGACGCGGGCCGATGACCGAGACGGGGCGCAATTTCGCCGCTAGGGTGAAATTGACGCCCCTCCGGGATCGGGCCCGAACAAGCGATCGAGAGGACTTCCCACGTGGCACGCATTGGTGAAACCGCCGATCTCCTGAAGTGTTCGTTCTGCGGCAAGAGCCAGAAACAGGTCAAGAAGCTCATCGCCGGCCCCGGGGTCTACATCTGCGACGAGTGCATCGACCTGTGCAACGAGATCATCGAGGAAGAGCTCGCCGAGGGTGCCGAGCTGAGCCTCGGAGAACTGCCGAAGCCGCAGGAGATCTACGACTTCCTCAACGGTTACGTCATCGGCCAGGACGGCGCCAAGAAGTCCCTCGCCGTCGCTGTCTACAACCACTACAAGCGCGTCCAGGCGCAGGCTTCGAGCGTCCGCGGCAAGGACGACCAGGTCGAGCTGGCCAAGTCCAACATCCTGCTCGTCGGACCCACCGGCTGCGGCAAGACCTATCTCGCCCAGACCCTCGCCCGCATGCTCAACGTGCCGTTCGCCATCGCTGACGCCACCGCCCTCACGGAGGCCGGCTATGTCGGTGAGGACGTCGAGAACATCCTGCTCAAGCTGATCCAGGCCGCCGACTACGACGTCAAGAAGGCCGAGACCGGCATCATCTACATCGACGAGGTCGACAAGATCTCGCGCAAGAGCGAGAACCCCTCGATCACCCGTGACGTCTCCGGTGAAGGCGTGCAGCAGGCGCTGCTCAAGATCCTCGAGGGCACCACTGCCTCCGTGCCGCCGCAGGGTGGCCGCAAGCATCCGCACCAGGAGTTCATCCAGATCGACACCACCAACGTGTTGTTCATCGTGGGTGGTGCGTTCGCCGGCCTCGACCAGATCATCGAGCAGCGCAGCGGCAAGATGGGCCTCGGCTTCAACACCGGCCAGGTCGACATCGGCAAGGCGGTCGAGCCGTCCAAGCTCTACTCCAAGGTGCTCCCCGAGGACCTGCTCAAGTTCGGTCTGATCCCCGAGTTCATCGGCCGCCTGCCGGTCATCGCTGCGGTCGACAATCTCGACAAGGAAGCGCTGGTCGCGATCCTGACCACACCCCGCAACGCGCTGACCAAGCAGTACGTCCGTCTGTTCGAGATCGACGGTGTCGAGCTCGAGTTCGGCGACGACGCCTGCGACGCGATGGCCGAGCTGGCCCTCGCGCGTGGCACCGGCGCACGTGGTCTGCGTTCCATCATCGAGGCCGTTCTCGAGCCGGTCATGTACGAGATCCCGAGCCGCGACGACGTCGCGAAGGTGATCGTGACGGCAGAGACCGTCGCCGGCGAGCAGGGTCCGACGATCCTGACGCACGACGAAGTGGCCAAGAAGGCCTCCTGAGCCCGACCGCCCGCGGGCGGCTGCACACCTCACGAAGGGGCACCATGGTCGACATTGCGCTGCTCGGAGCTACCGGATTCACTGGGTCGCTCACCGCTGACTATCTCGGGGCGCACCTGCCGACGACGGCGACGTGGGCGATCGCCGGCCGCAATGCCGCGAAGCTCAACGCCATCGCCGAGCGGATCGAGGGCAACGGTGGCGTACGCCCTCAGGTCGTCGAGGCGGACGTACGCGACGAGACATCGATGGCTGCACTCGCTGCACAGACGCGCGTACTGATCACCACGGTCGGTCCCTATCTCCAGCACGGTGAGGCGGCGGTCAAGGCGTGCGCCGAAGCCGGCATCGCGTACGTCGACCTGACCGGTGAGCCGGAGTTCGTCGACCGGATGTGGCTCAAGTACCACGCGATCGCCGAGGCCAGCGGTGCTCGCATCATCCACGCGTGCGGCTTCGACTCGATCCCGTACGACCTCGGCGTGCTCTACACGGTCGAGCAGCTCCCCGAGGGGGTGCCGCTGACGGTCAAGGGCTACATCCGTGCCGGCGGAGCGCCATCCGGTGGCACCTATCACTCCGCGATCGGGGCATTCTCCCGGCTCCGCCAGGCGAGCCGGACCGCGGCGGAACGCAAGGAGGCCGAAGGCCGGCCCGCGGGTCGTCGGATCAAGGGTGGCGGCAAGATCGGCCGGGGCGCAGGCGGTCAGGGTTGGGCGCTGCCGTTGCCGACGATCGACCCCCAGATCGTGCTGCGGTCGGCTCGGGCCCTCGATC
>JAWWPE010000112.1:0-14409 GCA_033850895.1 Nocardioidaceae bacterium
CGGCCGGCGATCACTCCACTGCGACGGTCAACAGGGTCACGGTCGTCGATGTGCTGAAGACCCTGCCGCTCGGCCAACGATCGGTCCTCGCTCTGCGATTCCTCGACGACCTTTCTGTGCAGGAGACCGCCGACCTCCTGAACGTCACCTCCGGCACCGTCAAGAGCCAGACCGCGGACGCTCTCGCCGCGCTTCGCTCGCATGCCCACCTCGTACCCGAAGGAAGCCACCATGACTGATCAGCTGATCGAACAGATCCGTATCCACGCCGACTCCGAACCCGTCCCGGATCTCGACCTGGCCGGCGTCATCCGCCGGGGGCGCCGCGTACGCCGCCATCGCTCCGTCGCCCGACGCACCATCGCGACGCTGGCCGTGGGCGCCGTCGCCGGCACCGCCTTCGTCGTCGCCGCCAACCGCGGCCACAGCGCGAGTGACCTGACGGTCAAGACCAGCATCACGGCGAGCGACGTCAAGCTCGTGTCCGCCGCGTACCGCACCGGAGGAGCGTTCTCCCGCGGCCACACCCTGTGGTTCAGCGACCCCGACTACGCCGTCGACCTCGGCGTGACGATCCAGCTGATGTACTACACGGCCAACGGTGTCGTCGCGGGCGTGACGAACAACGACGCCGGCGACGTGAAGCGCGACTACGTGTACGTCGGCACCGACGGATCGGTGCGTGACCTGAACCTCCCCGGCAAGGTCGTGCCCGGAACGGATGCCCAGGCGGACCGCTTCGCGTACCTGACGAAGAAGGGCTCCGGCTACGAGATCCACGTCATCGAGGCGTCGACCGGCCACGAGCTCGCGACCCGGTCGTTCGACGCGCCCTACAGCTGGGCCGGGTGGAGCGTCCCGCCGATCGGGCTCACCGGCGACTACGTGGTCCTCGGTGTCGACAAGCACCAGCAGGTCATCAACTGGCGCACCGGCGAACGAGCCGCCGACGTGCCGGGCACCCAGCTTCCGTCAGCCGGCGGAGGGCGGGCGCTCGGCGGTGAGAACGGCGGTATGACCTACCGAGTGGGTGACTCCAGCGTGCTGCGATCGACGAAAGACCTCGCAGCGGTCGACGAGGCCGGCGACAACCCCTGGGCAGCCAACGAGCTGTCCCCGGACGGTCGCTTCGTCGAGACGACCAACACGTTCGTCGGATTCGACGAGAAGGGTCACTTCATCGGTGTTCAGAGCGCGGACGGCAAGACGATCGCTCATCCCGTCGTCCACGTGACCGATGTGGCCACCGGACACCGCATCACGCTGCCGGGCAACTCCATGACCTACGGGTGGACCCCGGACGGCCGGTTGATGCGGGTCGACGGAACGAAGGTCACGACCTGCGACGGCTCGAGCGGAGCGTGCACCGTACGGACCGTGCCCGACGGTCCCGGCAAGATCCGCATGGCCGGCAAGTACCTGGGGTCCTGACCGGCCTGTGCAGACTCACCGCGTCGTATGCAATGTCACGCTCGCCCTGTGCTGCCATCGTCAGATGACAGTCGCGGCGCCGCGCCGCCGACGTCGAGATCGGGAGTAACCCCATGCGCCTCGGCTCTCGTCACTGGCGCGGGTCCAGCAGCGGCATCACCACCTCCGCGATCGCCAATCGGGTCTGCTCGGGATCAAGACCTGCGTCGATGCGGAGAATTCGCCACGTCGTCGCATCGCACGCGGCGGTCACCTGTGCCAGCCGGCGTCTGCGGGTCAGGTCGTCAAGACCGGTGTCGAGATGCTGCTCGAACGTCCGTCGACACCAGGACAAGTGGTAGTCGCGGCCCGCAGCGACGAGTGGCGCGAGACCATCGACCTGGCCGGCCTCGGAGTAGACCTTGAGGATCAGCGCTCCGTAAGTCTCGTAATGGGCCACCAGGTCGGCGAGGATCCCCTCCATCTCGGCTGAGGCACCGGCCTCACGCGCCGATGCGATGCGCTCGAGCTCACGCTCAACGGTCGCGCGCATGACGCCGGCCTTGCTGGTGAAGCGTCGGATCACAGTCTGGACGGTCACCCCGGCGTCTGCGGCAACGTCGTCAAGGCGGATCTGGTCGTAGGGCAATCGCCCGAATCGTTCCAGCATCGCATCGACGACGCGCGCACCCGTTTGCTCGGCCGAGGTCGCGCGAGCGGTCATCTTGTAGACACGACTATTCATGTAAGTTACATTAACATGAAATACCCTTCTACCGATGGAATGACATGACCACGACCTCACCTGCCCCCGAGCGCACCACCTCAGTTCCGACCCGGCTTGGCGCCTTGCACGTCCGAATCATCGGATCCGGTCGCCCGACCGTGCTGTGGCCATCGATGTTCGTCGACAGCCACACCTGGGACCGGATGCTGCCGCTCCTGACGCCCGACCGTCGCTATGTCCTCGTGGACGGGCCCGGCCTCGGCCTGAGCGAGCCGCTGCGCCGCTCCAGCAACATCTCCGAAGCGGCCGACGCCGCCGAAGACCTCCTCGAAAGCCTGTCAGTCGACGAACCGGTCGACTGGGTGGGCAACGCGTTCGGGGGGCACGTCGGATTCAAGCTGGCGGCCCGCTCTGGCGTGCTGCGCAGCCTGGTAGCCGTGAGTGCGCCGACCGAGCCCATCAGTCCCACACTCCGTCGCAGCATTCTGCTGCTGAGACCGATCCTCCGCACGGTCGGAGTGGTCGGTCCGGTTCGCGCTGCGATTCTCGACGCGATGCTGACGGAAGCGTCACAGGCCGACGTGGGCGTGCGGCAGGTCGTGCTCGACAGCCTCACCCGGCCGGGCCGCGCAAGCATGTCGGCGGCGCTCAGCTCGTTCATCCTCCAGCGGGTCGACGTGAACGACGAGCTGGCCGGCATCTGCGTCCCCAGCTTGTTCGTGGCCTCCGACGACCGCGGGGACTGGAGCCCCGAGGACGCCATCGCCGCTGCCGCCCGCACCCCCGGAGCGCGAGCCACTTCGGTCTTTGGCGCCCGGACCCTTGTGCCCCTCGAACAGCCCGCCGCCATGGCCACGCTGCTGCACGACTTCTGGGCGGAGCAGCGCGACTGATGTGATCTCGTACGCCGCATCGTTGGTCACGATCGCCAGTCGCCGGACCGTGCCGCAGGACGGAGCAATCGAATCCTGATTGTCACTCTCCAGCGAAGTCCAGGTCACACCTCGACGTGGGCACCGAGCAGGACGACCCGGTCCGGCGGGAGACCGAAGTGTTCGGCGGCATCGGCGGTGACGTGGGAGGTCGCGACGAACAGCCGCTTGCGCCACAGGGCCATACCGCCGTCGGGACCGACCCGCAGCTCGATCCGTGACAGGAAGTACGTCGCGTTGTCCAGGTCGATCGTGCCCTCG
Source organism: Nocardioidaceae bacterium (assembly GCA_033850895.1). Lineage (GTDB taxonomy): Bacteria > Actinomycetota > Actinomycetes > Propionibacteriales > Nocardioidaceae > Aeromicrobium. The sequence goes on from JAWWPE010000112.1 coordinate 3,331, forward strand.
GTCTGCTCCGGGGACAGCGCAGCGAGTGCGGCAGGGATGTCGGCCGACTCCGCGTATCCGTAGCGGAGGACCACCTGCGTGATGCCGTCGTGCTCGCGTCCCAGCGGATCGATCTCGGCACGATCGGCGTCCGCGACGCGCGGTGTCGTCTCGATCTCGACGGTCACGATCACGACGTTTTCGTGGCGTACGCGGTTGCGTTCGACATTCGCCCTCAACGCCAGGGGCGTGGTCGAACCGCGGTTGAGGAAGATCGCGGTGCCCGGGACGACGGCGGTGTCGTCCGGGTGGTCGTCGAGGTCCTGGACGAAGTCGCGGAGGGAGCCCTCCATGTGTTCGCGGCGTCCCGTGACGAGCTCGCGCCCGCGCTGCCAGGTGATCATCACCGTGTAGACCGTGAGAGCGATGACAAGCGGGAGCCACGCACCGTGCACGAGCTTGGTGAGGTTTGCCGCGATGAACAGCAGGTCGAGAGCCAGCAGCGGCACCGCGATGAGCACCAACACCCAGGTGGGTATGCGCCAGGTCCGGCTGGCCACGTAGAAGAACAGGATCGTGGCGATCGTGATGGTGCCGGTGACGGTCATGCCGTACGCGTACGCCAACGAGGCAGACGAGCGAAACGCGAAGACCAGCGTGAGCACGGCGATCATCAGCAGCCAGTTGATGAACGGCACGTAGATCTGTCCGCGATTGGACCGCGAGGTGTGCAGGATGCGCAGGCGTGGCAAATAGCCCAGCTGGGCCGCCTGCGAGGTGACGGAGAAGGCGCCGGTGATGACGGCCTGGGCCGCGATGACGGTCGCGGCGGTGGCGAGCACGATCATCGGGATGCGTGCCCACTCGGGCGTGAGCAGGAAGAACGGGGCGCTGATGTTGTGCTTGTCGTGCAGGATCAGGGCACCCTGCCCGAGATAGCTGAGCGCGCAGGCGGGGAACACCAGGAAGATCCAGCCCACCGAGATGGGCCGCCGGCCGAAGTGCCCCATGTCGGCGTACAGCGCCTCGGCTCCGGTCACAGCGAGGACGATCGCGGCCAGGGCGAAGAACGCGTAGTGGAAGTTGCCGAACAGGAACTCCACGGCGTACGTCGGCGAGATCGCCCGCAGGATGCCGGCGTGGCGGGTGATCCCCCACGTGCCACACGCGCCGATGGCGACGAACCACATGATCATCACCGGGCCGAAGAATCGCCCGACGACAGCCGTGCCGTGGCGCTGCACCGAGAACAAGATGATGATGATCGCCGCGGTGGTCGGCACGACCCAGTCCGCGAAGGACGGTTCGACGACCTTGACGCCCTCGACGGCCGACAACACCGAGATGGCGGGGGTGATCATGCTGTCGCCGAGGAACAGCGAGGCGCCGAACACGCCGAGGGTTGCGAGCCCGACCGCCGCACCCGCCTTCTTGTTGGCGATCCAGCCGCGCAGCAGCGAGATGAGCGCCATGATGCCGCCCTCGCCGTCGTGGCTGACCCGCATCGCCAGCAGTACGTACGTGATCGTCACGATCAGCGTGACGGACCAGAAGATGAGCGACACGACCCCGAGGACGTTGCTCTCGGTCACCGGCACCGGATGCGGGTCGTGCGGGTTGAAGACGGTCTGCAGCGTGTAGATCGGGCTGGTGCCGATGTCGCCGAACACGATGCCCAGCGCCCCCACGACCACGGCAAGCCGGAGCGTGTCTTTGCCGGGAGTATGCGTTGAGGTCACGCGGGCAAACCTATCGGTGACCGCGAAGTCGTCAGACCTTCGGCGGGTGCTCGGCGATCGAAGACCAGAACGCCGCCGCCGCACGCTCCCAGGCGATACCCAGACCGATCGTCGATTCGGCAGCGCTCTGCGGCGGACCTGCGGCCAGACCCTCGTACAGCTTCAGGCGCTCCTCGTGGGCATCGCGTTGCGCCTGCGCAAGGGCGAGGATCTGGTCCCGGCTGGCCAGGTCGCTGAAGAACAGCTTGAGCAGCCCGACGTCGCGAATGTCGGGGAGCCCGACGGTCGGCTGCCGCAGCCAGTCGTCGAGCGCGGCGCGCCCGGCGTCGGTGATCGAGAAGACCCGTCGTCGGCGGCCGCCCTCCTCGCGCTCCTCCTTCACCAGGCCGGCCTCGGTCATCCGCGCAGGCTCGCTGTAGAGCTGCGAGTGCGGGAACGACCAGAAGTAGCCGACACTCTCGGCCACCGCCTGCTTGAGCTCGTACGGCGTCGACGGCCCGCCGGACGCGAGGCAGCCCAGCACGAGATACGACGTGGGGGTCAAGGAATAGGTTGACACCCTCCAAACCTTATCGTATGTTCAGAACCGTCCAGATCAGACCATAGGAATCGGAGCATGAGATGGCGGTCGTCGTAGCAACGAGAATGAAGGTCGCGCGGTGGCGCGACATGCCGCGATTCCTCCGCGGCAGCGTGGCGGCGGGGCGCCAGGCCCGCCGGTCCTCCGGACTGCTCGCCGGCCGGCTTCGCGCAGAGGCGGGCGGCGTCTACTGGACCCTCACCGTGTGGGACTCCCCTCAGGACATGCACGCGTTCCGCGACGGCGGCGTGCACGCGATCCTGGTCCCACGACTCGCCGGCTGGGCGTCAGAGGCGGTCTTCGGCGTATGGACCACCGACTCCCGTGAGCTACCCACCTGGGCAGAGGCCAGTCGATACATCGCCGAGCACCCCAACTTCGCCCCGCTCGACCACCCCAGCCAGGCGCACCGAGACGCCCAGGTCATACCGGCCCGACGCATGGGTCTCGACCTGCCGCTACGCCCGAGCCGCACCAGTCAGCTCGCTTCGCGGGCGTAGCGAGCGGCGGGGCCTCGCGTCCTCAGTCGTCGAGCAGCGCCAGCACGGCGAGGACGCGGCGGTTGATGGTCGCGTCCGCGGGCAGCTGGAGCTTGGTGAAGATGGAGCTGACGATCGGTTCGACCGTCTTGATGCTGAGATGGAGCGTGTCGGATATGGCCTTGTTCGAGAGCCCCTGGGCAATGAGGTCGAGGACCTCGTTCTCCCGAGGCGAGAGGCCGGCCAGACCACCGGAAGCTCGAGTCTTCTCGATGACGCGGGTCAGGCTGAGACGGATCATGATCCAGCAAGCTGACAGCGGCACCAGCGGGGTCATCAACAGGCCCAGGCGCGGCGAGTGCCAGACGAGCAGGCCGACCAGCAGCGCGACCGTGGTGAGTCCGACCACCGCTCCGAGCAGCGCCAGCTGATCCCGCAGGATCCCGTTGGCCCGGCGCCAACGTGCGGCCACCCCCACCACCCATGCCACCTGGAACAGCGCGTACGCCGGGTGGGCGGTGGCGTCCCAGATGTGACGCGCCGTGCCGAGCCCACCGAGATCGAACGGATGCGACAGATGAAGACCCGCCGATGCGTACTCCACCGGCCACAGGGCCGAGAGCAGCGAGCAGAAGACGGCGACCGTCATGATCGCGATGCCGAGCCGGCGCCAGCCACCGGACAGGAAATGACCTTCGGGGAAGCACAGCACTGCCCAGGTGACGACGGCCAGCACCATGGCCAACGGCCACACCCCGATCCATCCCCACCACGTGTCAGCACCGCCGACACCTTGGTGCGCTACCTGACGACCCAGGAAGAGGACGCCCTCGAGCACCCCGGCCGCCCCGAACAGCAGCGCTTCGCGATGGTTCGGCCGCAGCAGCAGTGTCCACGCCGCGACGCCACCGAATGCGAGTGCCAGCAGGCCGTTGTGCAAGTTGGCCAGCCAGAACCCATGAGCGAGACCGGTCGACACCAGCGAGACCACGACACCCAGCACGAGCAACGGGAGCAGCAGATCGCGCGCCCGCGATTCGTCGGTTCTCACGGGTCCATCGTGGCGCAAACCACCCCTCCTGCCGCGCAGGGTTAACCCTGCAATGTCGGTGGCTCGGCAGGTTCAGGGAAATCCCCGGAGCGGAGACACGCCATGCGGTCCGACGCTGGCCTTCAGATCCCAACCAGGAAGGACCACACCATGACCGCACTGAACAGCTCCACCGGCCCGGCGACGATCGGCGCCGCGCCGATCGACCGCCTCCTCGACTCATCCCTCGTGATCGCCCCCCTCGCCTACCTCGTCGTGGACTCCAGCTATGCAGCCCGCGGGTGGGACGACGGGCCCACCGCCGCGATGCACGTGATTGCGGCAGCTCTCTACGGGCTCGCAGCCGTCAAGCTGGTGAGCCTGACCCGCGGCCGGACCCAGGCGTTCCTGTTGGTGGTGGCCGTCCTGGGCGTCGTCGGCAACGCAGGCGTCGGCGTGAACACGATGCACGTCGCGCTCGGCAGCAAAGATCTCTTCGATGCCGACGGCGGACCGGCCAATCTGTTCAAGTCCATGGGCTTCTTCTTCCCGCTCACGTTCCTGATCTCGGCGTTCGCCCTCCGAGCTCGTACACCGTCGTGGTGGCCCGCGCTGCTGATCCTTGGTGCCGTGTTGTTCCCGATCGCGCACGTCGCCAACATCTCCTGGCTCGCCATCGTCGACGCCGTCGTGATGCTCCTCGCCCTCGGCAGCTGCACCCGCGTCGTCCGGGAGTGACGCAACGCAGGGTGTGGCCAGCCCCACCTCAGGTCGATGGATCACCGCAGTGACCCAGCGACCTGAGGTCGGCAAAGTCGTGAAAATGAACCGAACACGACTCAGCAACATTCATCTGGTCACACTCGCGGCGGCGCTGACCGCAGCTTTCGTCCTGTTGCCGCGCCCGTTCGCCCAAGCCCTGTCGGGGCACAGCTACGGCGACTCCCACCACCTTCAGGTCAAGGTCACCGCCGCGTTCGTCGACTACTGGGAGACGGGACGACGTGCGTTGACGCCCGAACTCTCACACCTCGTCGACTACTGGCGCTGGTACCACGTCATGAAGGTCGTGACCGCGATCGGCCTGCTGGTCGTGCTGACCGTGCTCGCAATCCGCCTGTGGAAGGCGTATGCACGCAGCGGCACGCGCGCCGACGGATGGAGGTTCGCGACCGGCGGGGTCGTCGTCTCGATGGTCGCGGTGGTCTCATTCGTGGCGGCTCTGGCCAACATCCAGGGGACGATCGCTGCGTTCTCGTCGCTGATGGTCTTCCTGCCGGTCAACTCGGCCCACGGTGACCTCGCGGTGATGGTCGGGCAGGTCAAGCAGGACTTGGCTCGCTACTCGAGCAGCAGCCCCGGTCCGCTCCGGATGATGGTCCACGACCTGGCCGTCTATCACGCCGTCGTCTCCGTGATCGCCGGCTTCTCCGCGCTCGTGCTGGTCACCCTTTCGGTCCTGGCGTGGCGGACGTACGCACGTACGCCCAAGATCGACCGGCGCGGTCGACGGCTCTTCAGGATGCTCGGGATTGCGGCGCTGCTCGTCGGCGCGCTGCTCGCCTTCTTGGCGGCAGGCAACCAGTCGGCCGTCATCGACTCCCCCACCGCGGTGCTGAACTTTTACAAGGGCTCGTTCTGAAACCCAGAGTCAGGCACCGAGATAGGCGAGGACGGCCAGCACCCGACGGTGCTGGCCGTCGTCCGGTGGCAAGCCGAGCTTCACGAAGACATTGCCGATGTGTTTCTCAACGGCGCTGCCGGACAGCACGAGACGCCGGGCGATCTCGGCGTTGGAGTGCCCTTCGGCCATGAGCCCCAGCAGCTCGAGCTCCCTCGATGTCAGGGCGTCCAGCGGATCTTCCCGGCGTTGCCGAGCCAACAGCTGCGAGACGACCTGAGGGTCGAGCACGGTGCCACCGCTTGCGACGGTGTCGAGGGCACCGAGAAATTCCTCGACCTTGGCGACCCGGTCCTTGAGCAGATAGCCCACGGCGCCCGAGCCGTCCGCGAGAAGCTCGGCCGCATAAGGCACTTCGACGTACTGGCTCAGCACCAGCACGGGCGCGCCCGGCAGCTCACCGCGTACGGCGATGGCTGCCTTGAGCCCTTCGTCGGTGTGGGTCGGCGGCATGCGTACGTCCACGACCGACACGTCCGGTCGGTGCGTCAGCACCGCCTCGACCAGCGCAGGACCATCGCCGACGGCCGCCACGACCTCGTGACCGTCCTCGACGAGCAGGCGTACGAGACCCTCGCGGAGCAGCACGGCGTCGTCAGCCACCACTATCCGCAGGCGACGACGAGGAGTTCCGGGGCTCAGCGACATGGCAGCTCCGCCGTGATCGTGGTGGGTCCGCCATCGGGGCTGGAGACGGCCAGCCGGCCTCCGACGGCAAGCACCCGGTCGGCCAACCCCTGCAAGCCATGACCCTTGGCGAGCGCCGCGCCGCCGACTCCGTCGTCCGTCACCCAGACGCGAAGAAGTCCCTCGCCGTCCCTCATCCCGATCGTGCACCGGCCGGCGCCGCTGTGTTTCGCAACGTTGGTCAGCGCCTCGGCGACCACGAAGTAGGCGGCCGTCTCCACGGCGGCGTCCAGCGGACCGGTCACCTCTGCGTCGAGACCAGCAGGGACGACACTGCGCTCCGCGAGCGTGGACAGCGCGTCCTTGAGTCCTCGGTCGGCGAGGATCGGTGGAGCGATGCCGCGTGAGAGGGCGCGCAGCTCATCCAGGGCCTCCTGCGTCTGCACGACGGCGTCGGCCAGTGCAGTCCGGACGAGCTCCGGCTCGGAGTCGAAGTTGTGCTGGGCCCGGCCTAGTTCCATCGCGAGCCGGACGAGCTGCTGTTGCGGACCGTCGTGAATGTCTCGCTCGAGGCGGCGCAAGGCGTCTGCCTCCGCCGTCACCACCGCCACCGCCTGAGCCCTCGCCGTGTCACGTTCGCGCTCGAGCCCGCTGATCCTGCGGTGCAGCGCCGACATGCTCGAGAGCAGGGTCTGCCCCAATCCGGCCTGGACCGCGACGCACACGCGGGTCACGAGCGGGAGGGTGACGAGGAAGAGCGCGGCGATGGTGATGGCGAAGGCAAGCCGGGACCCCGGTGACGTCACCCCGAGGCTCAGGTCGAAATGCGTACCGCCGCTGCCCGCCGACAGGGACAGTGGTTCCAATCTTCCGGACGCGGGGTAGCTGCGGAAGGGGTAGGTCGCTGTCGCCAGGGTGACAGCCCACCACAGAGCCGTCATGCCCCAGGTGACGAGGACCACGGGAAGCACCAACACGGCATGCGCCACATCGAGCCACAATCCCGGACCGTCCGGGTCCGTGTCCTGCGATCTCGATCGACGTGCCGCGCCTGACTCGCCCACCAATGACCGTGCGACCCCGATGCGCCACCACTCCAGGTCCCCGGGCCATCGGGCGAGCCGGCGGGCTGCAGACACTGAGCTGCCTGGCAGCACAGCCCCGATCGCGCGGAGGGCCAGTCCGACGACCGTCAGCAACAGGCCGACGACGGCGGTGATCGGGGCGGTCAGGAGGTACAACGACTCCACGCACGTACGACTCACGACTCGGACCACGGACCCGGTGCTGAGTCGCCGAGTCACGACCGGAGGGGTCGACGACTGGGCCATCCGGTCAGCATATGGCGGTCCGAACGCCCGGCGGAAAGGTTGTGAGCACGTCGTGACATGTGTCATCGACCAGCCATGATGCGCGGCGGAGGTGGGGTGGGATGCAGGCGGCAACGATGAGCGCATGGGAACCAACAACGTCGTCATCGGCGTGCTCGTCGTCATGTGGCTCGTCAAACGGCAGCTCAGTCCCCGGACGGTCAAGGAGACTGAGCCGTATCGGTTGATGGTCATCCTGGCGGCTGTGGGCGCCTGGCAGATCGCGTCGTATGTCGAGGACATCCACGTCCCTACGGCGGCGTGGGAGCTGCTCGTCCTGAGCTTCGGCATCGGCGTCGTGCTCGCCTACGTCCGCGGGGCGTTGGTCCACGTGTGGCGTGACGGAGATGTGCTGATGCGCCAGGGGAACGCGGTGACGCTGACGTTGTGGATCGCGTCGATCGCGCTGCACATCGGCAGCGACCTGCTGATCGAGCAGACGTCGCCGGGCCTCGACCAGCTGGGCCGGGTGAGCCTGCTGTTGTATCTGGCCGTGGCCATCGGCGTGCAACGCGTGGCGACGCTGCGCAAGGCCGCCCGACTGTCCCTGGTCGCCAGCCGCAATCCGGCTGCCGGATAAGGTCGGCGTATGGCTGCTGACTGGCGACTGGACCTGGTCGATCGCATTCGTGAGCTCATCCTCGGCGCGGAGCCCGGCATCGACGAGGAGGCGAAGTGGCGCAAGGCCTCCAACCCCGATGGCGTGCCGACGTTCTCCTCTTCGGGGATCATCTGCACGCTCGAGGTCTACAAGGACAAGGTCAAGCTGACCTTCGCCAAGGGTGCGTCGCTGGCTGATCCAGCTGGGCTGTTCAACTCCAGTCTCGACGGTGCCACCCGGCGGGCCATCGACCTGTTCAGCGCCGACGACCTCAACGAAGGCGCGTTCGTCGAGCTGGTCCGCGAGGCGGCGGCCTTCAACCGCGGCTGACCCGTGCTGCGGTTTACTGATCCGGTGGCGGTGCAGCGGTTCGGTACGGCGGAGCTGGCGGGTGGTGAGCGCGTCGCGTACGCCCTGACCGGCAGCGGCCCGTACCTTCTCGTGGTACCGGGATGGCTCAGCCACCTCGAGCTGGGCTGGGCGATCCCCGCCGAACGGATGTTCCACGAGGCGCTGTCGGCCGGTCGCACCCTGATCCGCTACGACCGCCCGGGCTGCGGACTCTCCGATGCGTACGACGGGCCGCGCACGATGGACCTCGAGCTCGAGACGATCGCCGCCGTGACCGAGGCGGTCGGCGCCACCGAGTTCGACATCCTGGGCTTCTCGCTGGGCGCCCCCGCCGCCGCGCAATGGGCCGCCGACCGACCCGAGACGGTGTCGAAGCTCATGCTGTACGGCGGTTGGGCCACCGGAGAGTCGATCGGCGACGAGGACAGCAAGCGACTCATCCTCGACCTGCTGGGAACCCACTGGGGTCTCGGATCAGACCTGCTCACCAACCTGTTCGCCCCCGACGCCGATGCCGGCACCCGCGAGGGCACCGCCAGCTATCAACGCGCCGCCTCCTCGGCCGAGACCGCCGTCGAGCTGTTGACGCTGGCGTACGAGCTGGACGTACGCGCGGCCCTCCCGCGCGTGAAGGCGCCGACGCTGGTGCTGCACCGCACCGGGGACCGCGCCGCGCCGATCGCGGGCGGGCGCGAGCTCGCCGGCGCCATCCCGGACGCCGAGTTCGTGGAGCTGGAAGGGCGATCGCATCTCCCCGCGATCGGCGACTCGCAGGCGGTGGTCGACGAGGTGCGCCGGTTCCTCGGCCTGCCGAAGCTCCGCCGGGACGTGCCGACAGGGCTCACCGCGCGGCAGACCGAGGTCGCGGCGCTCGTCGCCGAGGGACTCACCAACCGCGAGCTGGCCGACCGACTCCACATCACCGAGCGATCGGCGGAGTCCCACCTGGAGCGGATCCGCCTGCGGCTCGGGTTCAGGTCGCGCGCGCAGGTCGCCGCTTGGTACGTGGCGACCAACCCCGCCAAGTGAGGTAGTTCCACGGCTGTGCCCGGCCCGAATCGTCGGAAGCATGGATGTCATGAACCACCGCACGCTGTTCCCTGCCCGCACGCTGCCGGCCCTGGCCGCCGCCCTCTTCTCCCTGGTCGTCCTGACCGGATGTGGTGGAAGCAGCGGCGGAAGCGATGGCGGCAGCAAGCACGCAGCCGCCGCGAAGGGATACACCTCCGCGAAGGACGTCGGTGACGCGCTCAAGTGCAAGGACACCCTCGACGGCATGAAGGTCGCCGGTGCCACCGACGCGCTCCTGTGCGGGTACGCCGGCGACAACGTGGTGGTGTCATGGTTCAGCTCGGCCGCCCTGGCCAAGTCGTTCCAGCACCGCGCACCACAAGCCAGCCAACCGACGGTCTATGTCTACGGCTCGAACTGGGCCGTGGGGTGCTTCAGCAAGTCCGTATGCGAGTCGGCGCACAAAGTGCTCGGCGGGAGGCTCGGCTAGTCGTGTCCCGGCGCCACCTGTACCTCCTGCTCTCCGCCTCCGCCTGGCTCGCCTTCAACGCGATCACCGTATGGACGATGGCGTTCCTCGCTGACGTCGTCATACCGCGGACCGTCGACGGCGACGCGCGGACGTCGACCGGCTGGGCGATCACCACCGACCTGGCGCTGCTCGGCCTCTTCGCCGTCCAGCACTCGGTCATGGCACGCCGCTCGGTCAAGAGCTGGCTGAGCCGACGGATGCCGGTCGCGCTCGAGCGCACGACGTACGTCTGGGCGACCAACCTCTGCCTGCTCCTCCAGCTCGCCCTGTGGCAGCCGTGGGGCGGCGAGATCTGGCACGTCCACGGCGTCGTCGCGGTCATGCTCTGGGTGTTCTGCGGCGTCGGCTGGGCCCTCGCGGTCGCCTCGACGTTCGCGGTCGATCACTTCGAGCTGATCGGGCTGCGCCAGGCCGGCTGGCTGCCCCCGCACGCCGACACCGTCGAAGACGGCCTCAAGGTTCGCGGGCTGCACGCATACGTACGCCATCCATTGATGACCGGACTGTTGTTGGCGTTCTGGGCGACTCCGCACATGGGGGCCTCACACTTGCTCTTCGCCCTCGCCTCCACCGGCTACATCGCCATCGGGATCCGGTTCGAGGAGCGCGACCTCCGCCGCACGTTCGGAGCGTCCTACGAGGCGTACGCATCCCGAGTGCCCTCGCTGGTCCCCGGACTCCGCCGGCGAACGGCGCACGTGTCACGCCGCTGACCTCGGGCGCAACTGTGAGACTCAGGAGTTCTTCTGGGGCCCAACGAGCTTCCCGCCGAGCACCTTGCGCGCCGAACCACAGGTCGCGAGGCGAGGGCATTCGAGAGCCCAGTTCGTGCCGTAGAGAAACGCGTCCCCGTAGCCGCTGGCGTAGGCGACGTGATGCTGGGCGTAGTAGGCCTTGGCGACCTTGGCAGTCTTGAACCAAGCCACCACGACCTGATCCCCGGCAAATTGGCACGCGCCCGAGTCGGTCGCGCCCTCCGCGCCGAAGTCGGGTGAGTAGTAGGTGCACTTCAATTTCTCGGCGACCTGTTTCGCGGACGTGTAGCCCGGAGACTTGGCGCCGGTGCCGTCGCTGCCGCTGCCGCTGCCACCGCACCCCG
>JAWWPE010000116.1:0-2526 GCA_033850895.1 Nocardioidaceae bacterium
TGACCAGGGTGGGGTGGTCGGAGGGCGCGACGGCGGCACCCTCGTACTCACGCCAGATCGCCACGGGAAGACTCTGCCACGTGACGGCGCCGGCAGGGATCACGGGTGGCGCCTAAGAAGACTCTCATCGCGATCTCATCGCGGCACAGACACCGATGCGGCACGCTGGACGCATGAGTCTGCGATCGCGCCTTCCACTCGTGCTGCTGGCGCTCGTCGCCCTGGCACTGGGGGCGGTGATCGTCATGCGCGTCTCAGCAGGCGCCGACCCGGCTCCGCGCAACACCGATCCGATCGTGATCCACCCGTCGACGAGCCGACCGACCCATCAGCCCACGAAGAAGCCGACCAAGAAGCCGACCAGCACGGTCACCCAGATCGCTCCCCCTCCTCGCAACATCGACGACGACGGCCACCACCAGCGCGGCAAGGGCAAGGGAGGCGGCGGCAGCAGCGGCGGCGACAGTGGCAGCGGCGGCGGAGACGACTGAGCCTCATGCAGCTGCACCCCCCCGTGTCGCGCCTGTCGGTGCGGCAACGCCTCACGCTCGCGGTGGCCCTGTTGACCACCTTGGTGCTGGCGGTGGTCGGTGCCACGTTGTACGTCCTCGAGTCGCGGCGCATCGACCGTCAGATCGACACAGACCTGGCCCGTCAAATCAGCCAGTTTCGAGCGCTCCAGGCGAAGGACCCGGTCACATCGGAGCCGATCAGGTCGGCCCATCTCCTGCTGCAGACGTTTCTCGAGCGCAATCTGCCCGACCGGAACGAGCAGTTCTATGGGTTCCCATCGACCGGTAGCCCGATCGTGCAGGGCAAGTCCGACATGCTGCTGCAGGGTTCGGCGGCGTTCCGCGCGCTCGTCGCCGACCTGGAGTCGTCCGGCGGCACGCGCACCCTGCACGTCGGCAGACACGAATATCGCGTCGCCGTACAACCGATCACCGAAGGCAGCGCCACCTCGGCATTCGTGGTGACTCACGACGTCGGGGCCAGCCGCCATGACCTACGGGAGTTGATGCTGACATACACCTTGCTGGCGGCCCTGTCGGTGATCTTGGTGGCCGGCCTGGCGTCCTGGATCGCCGGGCGTCTGCTGAGTCCGGTGCGGCGATTGCGCGACACGGCGCGCGCAATCACCGATGACGATCTGAGCCGACGGCTCGAGGTCACCGGTCACGACGATCTCTCGGACCTGCAGCGAACATTCAACGAGATGCTCGACCGGCTCGAGTCGGCCTCCGTCACGCAGCGTCAGCTGCTCGACGATGCCGGGCACGAGCTGCGTACGCCGTTGACGGTGCTCCGTGGCCAGCTCGAGGTGCTCGACCCCGCCGACGCCGACGACGTCGCCGCCACCCGGGTTCTGCTGCTCGACGAGATCGATCGGATGTCGCGGCTCGTCGGCGACCTGCTGATGCTCGCCAAGGCGCGGCGCCCGGATTTCGTGGACCCGCACCCGACCGAGGTCGAGACACTCACGCATGGGCTGCTGGACCGGGCCCGCGCACTCGAGGACCGCAACTGGTTGCTCGATGGGGTGGCCCGCGGAAGCTCGATGCTGGACGCCCAGCGGATCACCCAGGCCGTTCTCCAGCTCGCCGACAATGCGGCCCGCCACACCGGCGCCGGGGATGAGATCGGCATCGGTTCGAGGCACCATCAGGGAATGCTGGAGTTCTGGGTACGCGACACCGGAGCCGGAGTCGACCCGACGCTCCGGGCCGACATCTTCGAGCGCTTCACCCGGGCGGAGCACAACGACCAGGGCTTCGGTCTCGGGCTGTCGATCGTCCGTGCCATCGCCGAGGCCCACGACGGCGAAGTTCTGCTCGATGACACCGACTCGGGTGCGACGTTCCGGTTGCGCATTCCGACCCGGGTGCTGGCATGAGCCGAATCCTCATCGTCGAGGACGAGGCGCGGATCTCGTCGTTCGTGGCCAAGGGACTCCGGGCGGAGGGCTTCACGCCGACCGTGGTCGCCGACGGCGTCACCGGTTTGGACTACGCCCTGACCGGCGAGTTCGACCTGATGATCCTCGACATCGGCTTGCCCGGGCTCAACGGATTCGACATCCTCGCGCGCGTCTCGGCCGAACGCCCGGCCCTGCCGGTCATCGTGCTGACCGCCCGCGACTCGGTGCTCGACACGGTGACGGCGCTGGAGGGCGGCGCGGCCGACTACATGTCGAAGCCGTTCCGCTTCGGTGAGCTGCTGGCGCGCGTACGTCTTCGCCTTCGGGCGCCGGGCGAGGCTCCACCCGACGATGCCCTCGAGGCAGCGGGCGTACGCCTTGACCTGCGGACCCGTCGGGCGTCCGCAGGTGACCGGGAGGTCGAGCTGTCGGCGCGCGAGTTCGCGCTGGCCGAGGTGCTGATGCGCAACCGCGGGCTGGTGCTCTCGCGGGAGCAGCTGCTGTCACAGGTGTGGGGCTACGACTTCGATCCCGGCTCCAACATCGTCGACGTCTACGTCGGTTATCTCCGCAAGAAGCTCGGCCCCGACCTCGTCGCCACGGTTCGC
>JAWWPE010000133.1:0-6437 GCA_033850895.1 Nocardioidaceae bacterium
TCGCAGGGGCGCGCACCTCGTACGCACGACCGACGCCTGACGAGATTGAGATGGGCGCAGCGGGGTACTTCAGGCGAGTTCACGTCCAGTGACACGACGAGAGGAACTCTCATGTATTTCGGTGGATCTATCGCACTGATCGCGCTCGGCGCGATCTTGGCTTTCGCGGTTCAGGATCGACTTTCCGGAATCGATCTGGTGACGGTCGGCTACATCTGCATGGCTGCCGGCGCGCTCGGCATCGTGTTGAGCCTGATCGTCAACGGCCAGAGGGATCGCGCCGTTCGGCGGGACGAACTGCCGCCTCGCTGAGGTGGGGGAAGAACTGATGCCGCACCCTGCGTCATCTCAACAAGAGGAGTCATCATGGGATTTTTGCTCTGGATCATTGCCGTCGCCTTGGTGATCTTCGGGATCATCACGCTGGTCAATGGAAGTGTGCTGTTGGGCATCGTGCTCATCATCGTCGGACTGGCCGTGGGCCCCGGCGGGTGGAGCATCTTCAACGGACGCGGCAGTCGCGTTTGACGCGACCCCGCTGAACGTCGTCGGCGCGGTGGACGGGCAATCGCCCATCTGCCGCGCCGGCGCTCTGTCCGGGTGAGGTGCCCCCGACAGGAATCGAACCTGTGACCTACCGCTTAGGAGGCGGTCGCTCTATCCAACTGAGCTACGGGGGCGTGGCGGACTCAGGTTATCCAGTCTTGGGTTGAACCCATACGATCGCCTCTATGTTGTGCGCGTCCCTCCGGCTGCGATCCTCGGGGATCGCCCGGTGACGCGACGGATGACGCAAAGACTCGGTGTCCTGCTGGCTCTCCTGCTGATCAGCGCTGTGCTGACCGGATGCGGCACGACCGACGCGTTGCGCCAGTCCGGCGACGCCTGCTCACCGACTCGATCGCTCGCCGCGGGCACCAGCCAGGTCTCCATGGACGACAAGACCGGCAAACGCACGTATCTCCTGCATGTGCCGCCCGGCTACGACGGCACGACGCGCACACCCGTCGTGGTGCTGTTCCACGGACTCGGTGGCAACTCGGCAGCTGTCGCGGAGTCGACCCGGCTGATCAAGCTCTCCGACCGGGCCGGATTCATCCTGGTGGTGCCGCAGGGTCTCGGTGCCATCACGCATTGGGACTTCCGGTCGCCACCGACCGCGAAGCAGTCAGATCTCGGCTTCGCCAATCGACTGGTCACGTCCGTCAAGGGCAGCGCCTGCGTGGACCCGCACCGTGTGTACGCCGCCGGGTTCTCCAACGGCTCGGCCCTGGCGCTCGCGCTGGCCTGCGAGGGCAGCACCAGCTTCGCCGCGTATGCGGCGGTCGCGGCCCCGTACTTCGACGCGTCGTGCAACAGCGCGCCGCCCGCGTCGATCATCTACTTCCACGGCACGGCCGACACGGTTGTGCCGTTCGATGGCGGCAACACCGCAGTCGGGCCACTGCCGGGGGTCATCACGACCTTGCAGAGCTGGGCCAGCCATGACGCCTGCCCCCCGCGAGGGTCGAAGACCACCGTGTCGACCCACGTCCGCCACTTCGCCTGGACCGGGTGCCGCAAGGGGAGCGGGGTCGACGTGTATGAGGTCATCCACGGCGGGCACGCGTGGCCCGGCCAGGCCGGCGGTTCTCCGGGGCGGGTGCAAGGCGTGCAGACCCAGGAAGTCAACGCGTCGGAATTGATCTGGCGATTCTTCGAAGCGCATCCCTCTGGTGGACAATAGGAGCATGACACTGGGTGCACGGGGCACACGATGACACTGGACGCACTGTGACCAAGCCGATCGAGACCTGGTTGACCGACATGGACGGGGTGCTCGTCCACGAGGAGAAGGCGATCCCGGGGGCGGCCGACTTCATCGCCCGGCTCCAGGAGACCGGCCGCAACTTCCTGGTCCTCACCAACAACTCGATCTTCACCCCGCGCGACCTGTGCGCCCGGCTCCGCGTTGCCGGCATCGACCTGCCCGAGTCGGCGATCTGGACGTCCGCGCTGGCCACCGCGAAGTTCCTCAGCGAGCAGCGCCCCGAGGGCACCGCGTACGTCATCGGCGAGGCCGGCATGACGACGGCCCTGCACAACGTCGGCTACATCATGACCAGCAACGAGCCCGACTACGTGGTGCTCGGCGAGACGCGCACGTATTCGTTCGAGGCGATCACCCGGGCGATCCAGCTGATCGACAACGGCGCCCGCTTCATCGCCACCAATCCCGATGCCACCGGCCCCTCGCCAGGCGGTTCGCTGCCCGCCACCGGATCGGTCGCGGCGCTCATCACCAAGGCCACCGGAGTCGATCCCTACTTCGTCGGCAAGCCCAACCCGCTGATGATGCGCAGCGCGCTCAACCAGATCGAGGGGCATTCCGAGACGACCATCATGATCGGCGACCGGATGGACACCGATGTCCTCTCCGGACTCGAAGCGGGGCTTCGTACGATCCTGGTGCTCACGGGTTCGACCGCCGCCGGCGAGGTCGAACGATTCCCGTTCCGACCGACCCATGTCTTCGACTCGATCGCCGATGTCACGCCGCTCATCGACGGCTGAATTCACCTGTCATTGAGCGCCGAGCGCCCGAATTGTTATCATTCCGTAACCATTCGGTCGACGACACCTCTGTCGGCCGGACAATCCCCGGCCAGGCCGGGGCACCCATTCAGGGAGTGAAGAGTGAAAGTATTCCTCACGGGTGCCAGCGGAGTGATGGGCCGATCGTCCATCGAAGCGCTGCACCAGGCGGGTCACAGT
Source organism: Nocardioidaceae bacterium (assembly GCA_033850895.1). Classification (GTDB taxonomy): domain Bacteria; phylum Actinomycetota; class Actinomycetes; order Propionibacteriales; family Nocardioidaceae; genus Aeromicrobium. The sequence goes on from JAWWPE010000133.1 coordinate 2,755, forward strand.
GTTGTCGGCCTCGCTCGAACGCCGAACTCAGCCGCCCAGATCGAAGCGCTCGGCGCCCAATCGTGCCTCGGTGACATCTATGACGGTGACGTCCTCACCGCAGGTATGCGGGGCTGCGACGCGGTAGCCAATCTGGCGACCAAGGTGCCGGTCGGCACCGCGGCGTTGATGCCCGGATCGTTGCGTGCCGTCGACCGCATCCGGATGCGTGGATCCAAGGTGGTCGCCGATGCCGCCCGTCGCGCCGACGTCGGCCGGATCATCCAGCAGAGCCTGAGCTTCATCTATGCCGACCAGGATGACGACTGGATCGACGAGCACAGCCCCATCGACGTCACCAAGGCGTCCGAACCGGTGGTCGTCGCCGAGGACACGATGAGCGGCTTTTCCGCGGCGGGCGGCACGGCGGTCAGTCTGCGTTTCGGCCTGATCACCGGCAACGACCGCAACTCGGCCTGGCTGTTCAAGCGGGCTGCGGCCGGCAAGGCCATTGGTCTGGGCCGCGAAGGATCCTGGATGCACGTCGTGCATCCCGATGACATCGGATCGGCGGTCGTCCACGCGCTGACCGCTCCGGGTGGCGTCTACAACGTCGGCGCCGAGCCCGTGCAACGCGGCGACTACGTCGACACGATCGCTCAGGCGGCCGGCCGCAAGCACGGCCACTTCCTGCCGCCGTGGGTGTTGCGCCTCGGCTCGGAGAAGTTGGAGATCCTGACTCGTTCGCAGCGGGTGAGCTCGCAGCGGTTCAGTGACCGTACGGGCTGGCACCCGCAATATCCCAAGCTGACACCGGACTGGTTCGATGCCCTCGTCTGAGCCCTCCGCACGCGAGGTCGCCCGCCGCAAACGTGCCGCCGAGCTGCTGGGCGATCTGTTGCCCAGCACCACGACCGATGACACGGACGAAGGCTGGGGCGAACAGGCTACGGGGACCAGTGACGAGGAATTCCTGCGCGACGTGCCCCCGCACCACGGCTAGATCTGCGGGTTCCCCCCGGCCGGCCGGCTCTGCAGCGCGTCCCGGATCTCACGGAGCAGGGCGGTGTCCTCCGGAACGGCCTCAGGCTCGTCGGCTCCCGGCCCCGGCTTGCGCAGCGACTGCAGCTTCTGGACGGGCACGACGATGGCGAAGTAGATCACGGCCATCGTCACCACGAACACGATCAGGGCGTTGATGATGCCGGCGATGTCAACGTATGTGGCCTCGCTGTCGGTGATGTGGAATCCGAGCCCTCGCGACCCGGCTCCGCCGCCACCGATGCTGGCCACGATCGGCTGGACGAAATTCGCGCCGAATGAAGCGACCAGAGTCGTGAAGGCGACGCCGATCGCGATGCCGACGGCGAGGTCGACGACATTGCCGCGCATCACGAATTCTTTGAAGCCTTTGAGCATGGTTCCCCCAGTGGGTCGAGTGGATGGCACCTCGACCCTAACCACCGTGCGCCCAGTCAGGAAGTCGACGTCACGACCGAGAACCGTGACTCCAGCGCGGCGGTCGCGAGTGTCAGAGCGATCGGCTCACTGGTCACGATGCCCAGTGGGGTGGCGTCGTTGTTGTCGGCGGTGGCCGGTGGAACTGTGACCACCTCGACCCCACGCGCAACCACGGTCGCCTTGCTCTCGCCGTTCGGGTCGACCGCGATCACGTCGATGCGGTCACCGACCTGGATGCCGGTCAGGCCGTCGGCCTCGGCGACCCGCACGGTGGTGAGGACCGACCCGGACCGATAGCCCTCGAGCGCATCGGGCCGCAGCACCCGGTAGTCGGTGAGCGCCTCGCCCGTACGCATGGGGCCCGCGACTCGGCGACCGACGGCGGCCGACCGGCTGAGTGGGTGAGCCGGTACCGCCGCTGCCGGCAGCCGACTGGTGTCGAGATCTGCCGCAGTGATGACGTGTCCGCTGGCGAGGTCGTGGCTGGCGACGACGACCGGGCGTCCGGACGGTGACTCCCGCAGGGCACTCAATGCGGCCAGCACGGCGAGACCGGTGCAGACGGCGGCCAGCACGCGACGGTGCTCGAAGATGAATCGGTGGATGTGGTCCATGGCCGGACTCTAGGAAGATCCGGGGCGGGTCGCCCACGGCCGTCCACAGCGGTCAGGCGGCGGAGTCCGAGCCTGACTTCTTGGCGGGTGTCGAGCTCGACGAGGAGTCGGCCGACTTGGCCGGCGCCGATGACTCGGTCGAGGTCGAGTTCGTGCTGCTCGAATCCTTCGCGGCCGTCTTGGCCGGCTCGCCTGAGCTGGTGGTCTGGCGGCTGTCGTTGCGATAGAAGCCCGAACCCTTGAACACCACGCCGACCGCGTTGAAGACCTTGCGCAGGCGGCCGCCACAGTTGGGGCAGACGGTCAGCGCATCGTCGGTGAAACTCTGCTGAACTTCCAGCGGTTCTCCACACTCGGTGCACTGGTATTGATAGGTCGGCACAGCCTGCTCCTGGTCGATTGATGCGGCACCCCAAGGGTACAGTTGCCGCACCGTGACCGATCACTTCCCTTGGCGGGCTGGTCCTCGACCACACTGGCTCCCTCACCCCGGAGCCCAGCGATGACCGAATGGCTGCTGCTCGCCACGTCATTTCTGCTGATGCTGGTCTGCGGAGCATTCGGCGCCGCTGAATACTCCTTCGTCACGGTCGACCGGGCCACGGTCGAGCGGGCCGCCGAGTCCGGTGACAAGCGCGCGCAGGGCACCCTGGCGGGTTTGCGTACGCTCTCCACCCAGCTCAGCGGGGCCCAGCTCGGCATCACGATCACCAATCTGGCCATCGGCTTCCTCGCCGAGCCGGCGATCGGCACGATCCTGCACGACCCGCTCAAGGGGCTGGGTCTGCACGGGGGAGCGTTGAAGGCGGTGGCGTACGGCATTGCGCTTGCCAGCAGCACGATCGTCACGATGCTGATCGGCGAGCTGGTGCCCAAGAAGCTCGCCCTCGCGCTGCCGTTGCAGATCGCGAATCGCACCCAGCTGCTGCAGCGGCTGTTCACCAAGGCGATGGCCTGGCCGATCCGGTTCCTCAACTCGGTCGCCAACGCCATCCTGCGCTCGGTCGGCGTGGAGCCGCAGGAGGAGCTGCGCTCGGCCCGGTCACCGGTCGAGCTGCGCTCCCTGGTGCTGCGGTCCGCCATCGAGGGTGAGCTCGACGACGAGACGGCCGATCTGGTCGCGCGCAGCATCGCGTTCGGCGACCGCACCGCCGCGGACGTCCGCACCCCGCGGGTCCGTGTGCACTTCCTCGAGGGTCGCAACACCGCCTACGACGTCATCGAGGCGGCCAGGCAGACCGGGCACTCGCGGTTCCCGGTGATCGGCCGCAGCCCCGACGACGTGCTCGGGATCGTCCACGTCAAGCAGGCCGTTGGTGTCGCGCCGGACCGGCGACGCAATGTGCGCATCGGGGACATCGTCGCGCCCGCGACCACGGTGCCGGACAGCATCGAGCTCGATCCGCTGCTGACCCTGCTGCGGGAGCAGGGCATGCAGATGGCGATCGTGGTCGACGAGTACGGCGGCACCGACGGGGTGGTGACCCTCGAGGACCTGGTCGAGGAGATCGTGGGCGACATCGCCGACGAGCACGATCGGCTCTCGTCGCGTACGCGCCATCGCCGCGACGGCACCTGGTCCTTGTCCGGTCTGCTTCGACCCGACGAGGTCGAGGAACAGACCGGCGT
>JAWWPE010000254.1:0-3185 GCA_033850895.1 Nocardioidaceae bacterium
GACGATGACGAGCAATGCGGTGTCCCGGATGCGGCAATTCGGCAGCCGGCACCGGCTCGGCTACTTCGAGAGCACGGACTCCCTCCGTGCGCGGTCGAGGCTGACGTCCGGGCGTTGGGCCACGGCACACGGTGAAGCGGTCGTGCCGCAGACCACGGCAGATCGCCTGAAGCTGAAGCTCGGCGCCCGGATCACCCTGGGCGAAGAGCTCGGCCTCAAGCCTGCGGAGAAGCCGGTGACCGTCAAGGTGGTCGGGACGTTCCGTCCGATGTCCCGCGCGGGTTGGGAGGGCGATCCGCTGTCCGGAAGCGGCTACGACGACACCTACAGCGACGGGTCCTCCGTCCCTACTCCGGCGTTCGGACCGTTCGTGGTCGACGATGCGACGTTCCTTGCGAGCGGTTCGACGGTCGATGCGTTGCAGGTGACCGGACACCCGTCGTTGGGCCACGCGACGGACGCCTCGATGAGCGCGACGGTGGAGGCGCTCCGCTCGGCCGACGGGCTCCTCACCGCACGCATGGGCAACCGCGTGGAGATCAGCCGGCTCGCCTCGGACCTGCCCGTGACCCTCAACCGCGTACACGCCCAGCAGTCGGCGACCCGGTCGATGGTGCTCGTCGTGCTGCTGATGGGTACGACGCTGGCGCTGATCGCCCTGCTCCTGGCCGGCCGACTGCTCGACGGTGTCCGGCAGACCGAGCGGGCGTTGCTGTTGGACCTCGGACTCGCGCGCGGCCAGCTCCTGGCGGCAACACTGCTGGAGACGCTGCTGGCCGCCGCCACGGCAACCGTCATCGCCGTGCCGGCTGCGGCAATGATCCATTCCGCGGTCACCCACCTGCCGGCCATGAAGGGCGCGGGGCTGAGCCAGGGACCCACTGTGACGGTCGGCCTTGTTCCGACCGAGATCGCCGGCGCGATCCTGCTCGCGCTGGCGCTGGCTCTGCCTGTGCTCGGCCGCGCTGCACCTCGACGCCGCGTCGCGGTGACGGCCCGGTACGGGGTCGACCTCCTGCTCGTCGCGGTGGCGGTGGCCGCCTGGTGGCAGGTGCACTCGCAGCCGTCGACCAGCACGAGCGGCGACACCACGCGCACCGTCGCCCCGCTGATCTGCATCGGGGCGGCGACTGTCGTGGGCGTGCGGGGCGCAGGCCTGCTCGTCGCGCTGTTCGCCAGGATCGCGACTCGGTCGAACGCCTTGGTGCTGCCGCTCGCAGCCAGCCAGGCAGCCCGCCGACCATACGCCGGCGTGGCAATGGTGCTTCTCGCGATGGCGACGGCTTCGGCCACCTTCGGCATCGCACTGCAGGCCACCTGGCAGCGTTCGCAGGACGATCAGGCCGCCGTGCGCGTCGGAACGGACCTCGCCCTTGCCATGTCGACCCCGGCCACCGATCGCCAGGCCGCGTCGATCGTCAAGGCGACCGGCGGCTCGGCGGCGTCCGCCGTCACCGACCGGGCGCTGGCTCTGGGTCGGTACGTGGGTGACACCGGCGCACCCCCGCGCCTCGTGGCCGTCGACTCGCATCGCGCGGGTCAGCTGCTGCGGGGTCGGCTCGACGATGACCGCACCTGGTCCGGCATCGGGCACCTCCTCGCACCACATCGGCCGGTGACCGGTCTGCGGTTGTCGTCCGGCGGTGTCAGCGTTGACGGAACGGCTCCGAAGAACGCGAACGCCACGGTGGCCGTGACGCTGGTGGTGCAGGACGCCTCCGGTTTCCGTCGTACGGCGACCGCAGACGTCGTACCCCTCGATGGTCGGCCGCACCGCCTCCGCGGACTGGGCGATGTCGCGGGCACCCGTCTGGTTGCCGCCCGAATGACCCTCAGCAGTCCCGGCTCGCGAGCCGTTGGCGTCGGGACCGTCTCGGTCGCCCTGTCAGTGGCCGGCTCCGGTGGCCGTACGCCGGATTGGTACGTGCGGGCACCGGGTGGCCGGGACGACAACCCGATCCAGGGATCAGCGGTGAGCGTCGCGTCCTCGGCTGGCGGTACGACGATCCGCACACGCGCACAGGTCGACCTGCAGTTCCTGTCCTTCGAGGACGGCGACGTGCTCGCCAGCGCGTTCGCGACGCCGACGGTGCTGCCGGTCGCGGTGTCGCAGCGGCTCGCCGACCAGGTCGGGGTGAAGGTCGGCGGCAAGCTCAGCGGCACGGTCGGCGAGACCGTGGTGCCGCTCCGCGTGGCCGCAGTCGTACCCACCGTGCCTTCCGAACCCGGCAATCCGGCCGTGCTGGCCGACGCCGACACGCTCTCGCGGATGCTCATCGGCGGGGGCGATCTGGAGCCTGCCGTCGATGCCTGGTGGGTGGCCGACCCGAAGCCCGGATCAGCTCCAGCGCTCAGGAAGCTCGACCTCGGTGACGTCACCAGCCGCAGTGAAGTCGCCGCGCAGCTTCGTCAGGGACCCTTGCGGGCATCGATCCCGGCGACGCTGACCCTGCTCGTGGTCGCCGCCGCCCTGTTGTTGCTCGCCGGCGCGGCGCTGGTGATCGGCGCCGACCGACCAGCCCGATCAGCAGAGATGGCACGCCTGCGGGCTCTCGGACTCGACCGCCGCGGCGCGACGCGGCTGGTGCTCACCGAGCACGGCATCCTGCTCAGCGTCCTGGTCCTGACGGGTGCCCTGGTGGGAGTTGTGGCGTCCCTGGCCCTCGGTCCGAGTCTGATCCGTTCGGACGTCGGCATCGCCCCGGTGCCCGGAGCCGTGCTCGAGTGGCCGTGGGTTCGCAGCGTCGCGGTGGTGGCTGGAGGCCTGCTGGGCTGCCTCATCATCGCCGCGGTCATCACCGCCTTCGCCGTACGCCGGTCGGGTGCGGCGCAGCTGCGGGAGGTGGAGTGATGCTGCCTCGACTGCACCGCGCAAGCGTCATCGGCCGAGCCCGGGCGGACGTCGGCCTGCTGGCGTTGATCCTTCTCGTCGTGGCACTCGCCACCGCGCTCACGTCGGCCGTCGCGCCCCTGACCGAACGCACATCGGACCGGGCGATGGCCGCATCGGTCCGCAACGCGGGGACCCAGGGGAACGTCATCGCGACCACCTCGAACCAAGGCGATGACGGTCGCAGGATCCGCGACCCCCGGGCGGCGGCCGAGCTCCGGTACGCCGCGACGAGCGCGCAGCGTCAGATGCGGGCGCGGCTCGCCGCAGTCGTACGTCCCGGCCTGACCACCCT
>JAWWPE010000256.1:0-3557 GCA_033850895.1 Nocardioidaceae bacterium
GCGGAGATCTTCATGACCAGCTCGACGTAGGACGACGAGTGGTTGTAGCGCTGCACCGCGGCGGCCGCCCCAGTGTGGGTGGACAGATCGCCGACACCGGCGCAGAGGTAGATGCCTGCGGCCGTGGCCGCGTCGTCGATGTCCTGGGGGTTCTTCATGCCGTCGTTGTCGGCATCGACGGCAACCGACTTCCAGGTGGCCGGGATGAACTGCATCGGGCCCACGGCACGGTCGTACACCGCATTGCGGTCGATCGCGCCGGAGTCGGTGTCGTTGATCTTGGTACGACCGTCGCGGCCGTCGAGCAGGACGCCGTAGATGCCCGGCTTCGCGATGCCGTCAGCGTTCAGCGAGTTGCCATCGCTGCGACCGTGGTTGGACTCGACGCGGCCGATGGCGGCCACGAGGTTCCACGGCAGCTTGCAGGAGGCGTCGGCCTGACCGAGCAGCGACGCTGCCCGCTTGTAGGCGAACAGTGCGGCCGACGGGATGCCATTGGTCGAGAGGGTCGAGACGGTGCCGTCGATGCCGGCGTGCTGATCGATGCCGCCGGGCGTGGCCTGCACGCTGGCCGGCTGGTCGAACGCGCTGGTCGGAACGTTGGGCACGGCGCCGCCGCCGGTGCCGTCGGACGCGGTGGCGAAGCTCGAGTTGGTCAGCGCCGCTCCCCAGGCGCCGACGAGTACGGCCATTGGCACCAGCGCGCTGGCCTTCTGCCAGCGAGTCAGCTTGCGTGCTCCCATGTGTGTTGCCCTCCAGGTACTGGTGTTGCTAATGGTCGTAAACCGATGTTACAGCCGGTGCGATGCAGCCTGCAGCCATACCGGATAGACAGACCAACGATATGGAGACGCTCACGTTACGTCGATATGACGCCGCCGACCACCCGAATTTCGCTGTTGGGACAATGGAGGGGTGACCTCTCGCAGCGGTTCCCAGGACCTGTTCGACCGAGCCCGCGAGGTCTCGCCGGGCGGCGTCAACTCCCCGGTGCGCGCATTCCGCGCGGTCGGCGGCACGCCGATCTTCATGCGATCGGGATCCGGCGCGTGGCTCGTCGACGTCGACGGCAACCGCTATGTCGACCTGGTCGGGTCGTGGGGACCCATGCTGCTCGGTCATGCCCACCCCGAGGTCCTCGCGGCGGTGGCCGAGGCCGTCGACCGAGGTACGTCGTTCGGCACCCCCAGCGCACCCGAGGTGAAGCTCGCCGAGGAGATCGTCGAACGTACGTCCGCGGACCTGGTGCGCCTCGTGTCGTCCGGGACCGAGGCGACGATGTCGGCGATCCGGCTGGCCCGCGGCTTCACCGGCCGCGACAAGATCGTGAAGTTCGCAGGCTGCTATCACGGCCACGTCGATGCGCTGTTGGCCGAAGCCGGATCCGGTGTCGTGACCCTCGGCATCCCCGGCACCCCGGGCGTGCCGGCCCATGTCACTGCCGACACCATCGTCCTGCCGTTCAACGATCGCGGCGCGGTGGAGGCGGCGTTCGAGAAGTACGGCGACGAGATCGCCTGCCTGATCACCGAGGCCGCTCCCGGCAACATGGGCGTCGTGCCGCCCGGGCCCGGCTTCAACGGCTTCCTCGCGGAGATCAGCGCTCGGCACGGGGCGTTGTTCATCAGCGACGAGGTGATGACCGGGTTCCGGGTCAGCCGCTCCGGCCAATGGGGGGTCGACGGTGCCGTCGAGGGTTGGCAGCCCGACCTGGTGACGTTCGGCAAGGTCATGGGCGGCGGGTTCCCGGCCGCCGCATTCGGCGGGCGAGCCGACGTGATGGAGCTGTTGTCGCCGGTCGGCCCGGTCTACCAGGCCGGCACGTTGTCGGGCAATCCGGTTGCGACGACCGCCGGGCTCACCACTCTGCGGCTCGCGACCCCCGAGGTCTACGCGCGCCTCGACGAGACGTCTGCCCAACTTCAAGGGCTCGTCGCCGAGGCGCTGACCGCGGCGGGCGTGCGGCACGTCGTCCAGAACGCCCGAAACATGTTCAGCGTGTTCTGGGGGGTCGACGCCCCGGTGACCGACTTCGCGGGTGCCCAGGCTCAGGAGGCCTGGCGCTACCGGCCGTTCTTCCACGCGATGCTCGACGCCGGGGTCTACCTCCCGCCGAGCGCGTTCGAGTGCTGGTTCCTGTCGGCGGCTCACGACGAGGAGGCACTCTCTAGAATTGCCGAGGCGCTCCCCGGGGCCGCCCAGGCAGCGGCCGCTGCAACGCCCGACGAATGGACTAAGGCATGAGCACTCGTACGACCGTGCACTTGATGCGACACGGTGAGGTCCACAACCCGATGGGTGTGCTCTACGGCCGCATCGCCGGCTACAACCTCTCAGAGCTCGGACACGAGATGGCCGCCAAGGTCGCCGAGTCGCTCAAGGGCAACGACATCACCCATCTCGTGGCGTCTCCGCTCGAGCGGGCCCAGCAGACCGCGAAGCCGATCTCCGACATCCTCAAGCTCGACATCGTCACCGACGAGCGGGTCATCGAGGCCGGCAACAAGTTCGAGGGCAAGACGTTCGGCGTCGGTGACGGAGCGCTCCGGCGCCCGCAGAACTGGTGGTTGCTCCGCAATCCGCTGAAGCCGTCCTGGGGTGAGCCCTACAAGCAGATCGCGGCTCGCATGCGCGCGGCCGTCGACGACGCCCGCGAAGCCGCCCGCGGTCACGAGGCGGTCATCGTGTCCCACCAGCTGCCGGTGTGGACGGCCCGACGGTCGTACGAGAACGCCCGGTTCGCTCACGACCCGCGCAAGCGGCAGTGCTCGCTGGCGAGCCTCACGACGTTGACCTTCGAGGACGACGACTTCGTCGGGCTGGCCTACAGCGAGCCGGCCGGTGACCTGATCCCGGAGGCATTGCGCAAGAAGTTCGTCGGCGGGGCATGAACACCCGGGTCCGGATTGCGGCGGTCTGCGTTGCCCTGATCGCGTTGGCCGGCTGTCACGGCGCCGGCAAGAAGAATTCGACCACCGGATACGTCAGCGCCGACGGGCAGATCACCAGGGTCAAGGTCGCCGACCGCAAGGCCGCGCCCACGCTCGCCGGTGATGATCTCGACGGTCGACCGATCTCGTCGACCAAGTACGCCGGCAAGATCCTCGTGGTCAACGTCTGGGGTTCCTGGTGCGGGCCGTGTAACGCCGAGGCCCCCACGTTCGCCAAGGTGTCGAAAACGTACGCGTCGAAGGACGTGGAGTTCCTCGGCATCGACGTGCGCGACGACCCGTCGAGCGGCCTGTCCTTCAACCGCAAGTTCGGCATCACCTATCCGAGCATCGACGACTCAGCGGGCCGTACGCTCCTCGGCTTCGCCAAGTCATTGCCCTCTCAGGCGATCCCGACCACCTGGATCATCGACGCCAAGGGTCGCGTTGCCGTGCGGATCATGATCGACGGGCTCACCGCCGCCACCCTCTTGGGCCTCATCGACGACGTGCAGAAGAGCACGGCGTGACCGATTGGTTCGTGTCGACCGTCGACTCCGGCTCGCTGCTCCTTGCGGTGCCGATCGCCGTGCTCGCCGGACTCGTCTCCTTCTTCTCTCCCTGCGT
>JAWWPE010000278.1:0-5116 GCA_033850895.1 Nocardioidaceae bacterium
GTCTCCGTATGACCACGTTCACCGTCCGTGACTCCACCACGATGCTGCGCCGCAACCTGGTGCACATCCGCCGCTATCCCTCGTTGTCGATCATGTTGGTCGCGCAGCCGATCCTGTTCCTGCTGCTTTTCGTGTACGTCTTCGGCGGCACGATGGGTGCCGGACTGCCCGGTCACCCCGGCGGCGGCCGCACCGACTACCTGGTGTTCATCACGCCGGGCATCCTGATCATGACGGTGGCCAGCGTGGCACTCGGCACCGCGATCTCGACCGCGACCGACATGACCACCGGGATCATTGCCCGGTTCCGCACGATGGACATCGCACGCGTGTCGGTGCTGACCGGCCACGTGCTGGGTGCGGTCATCAAGACCGCGTTCACCGTCGTGGTCGTGACGGCGTTCGCGTTCCTGCTCGGCTTCCGCTCCGACGCCGGACCGCACGACTGGCTCGGTGCCATCGGGTTGCTGATCCTGATCGCGTTCGCGCTGACCTGGCTGACGGTCGGCCTCGGACTGGCGGCGGACAGTGTCGAGACGGCCAGCAACACACCGATGTTCCTGATGCTGCTGCCCTTCGTCAGCAGCGGTTTCGTGCCCACGGACGGCATGCCTGCTGGTCTGCGCCAGTTCGCCGAGTACCAGCCGTTCACCCCGATGATCAACACGCTCCGGGAACTGGTCACCGGCCGCTCGACGGACTCCGACCTCTGGCTCGCGATCGGCTGGTGCGTGTTGGTCTCGCTGCTGGGCTTCCTCTGGTCGCGCCTGCTGTTCCTGCGCGTTCCGGCGAAGTAGGAGACTGGTCCGGTGCTCACGATCAGCCAGCTGGCGGCGTACGCCGATGTCACGGTGCGCGCTGTGCGGCATTACCACGCGAAAGGCCTGCTCCCGGAGCCAGAGCGTGACCACTCCGGCTATCGGCGGTACGACGCCGGCGCGGTGGTCGAGCTGATCAAGATCCGCACCCTCGCGGACGCCGGCGTACCCCTGGCCCGCGTCCGTGAGCTGCTGACCGCGGACGAGGAGGAGTTCAACGCGGCCGTCGTCGACATCGATCGGCGGCTGCGCGCGGAGATCAGGGAGCAGCAACGACACCGGGAGCGGATCGCCCAGCTGGCGGCGGGGGACAACCTGGCCCTGCCGCCCGAGGCGGTTGCCTACCTCGATCGGCTGCGTGAGCTCGGACTGTCGGAGCTGCTGATCGGCGGAGAGCGGGACGCCTGGATCTTGGTGGCCGCGCAGCTCCCCAAGCTCATGCCGTTCTACATGGACCTGAAGCAGCAGCAGCTCGAGGACCCCGCCACGGTCGGCCTCTACCGGGATCTCGCGGAGGCGATCGACTGGGAGCTCGACGACACGCGTGTGACGGCCCTGGCCGATCGGCTGGCCGGCCTCCTGGACACGGCCGTCGACGAGGGCTGGGACACCTACGACAAGCACATGACTGACGAGCTCGTGGAGCTCCTGGACGCGGTGTTCCTCGACTCGGTGCCGATCGCCCGACGGCTGAGGGAGCTGCTCGAACAGCGAGGTTGGCGTGGCTGGACCAAGTTCGAGCGGATCGAGCCGCGCTGACGGCTAGCCGGTCTGGGCCAGGACGCAGAGCCAGCCGCGCTCTTCATCAGGAACGGCTCGATCGGTCCAGGTCGGCGTGAGCCCAGCTCGGGTCAGTGCGGCCACGAACTCCGCCTCGGTCCAGAGCGCTCGGAAGTAGGAGCTGCCGGACTCGCCGATCTCCCAGCCGGCGCCTTCCCCGCGAGGTATGGAGACGAGGAAGGCGCCGCCCGGGCGCAGGGCGTCGGCCACCTTCGACAACACCGCGGGGAGGTCGTCGGGCTCGACGTGCTGGAGGACGTGCAGCGCGACGACACCGTCATACGGGCCGCCGAGCTGGTCGTAGATCGCGTCGAGTCGGTCGACCTGCTTGCCGCGGCCCCGCTGCAGGTCGATGAACGCCTGGGTGATGTCCGTACGCCGGACGGTCAGCTCGGCGTCCTCGAGCCGGTCGGCATCCCACCCTGGGCCGGAGCCGATCTCCAGGACGTGGCCGCCGGGGATCGCCTCGGCCAGCTGGGTCAGGCCGCCGGCCAGGACGCCACTCCCGGCGGTCTCGAGGGCGTAGTCGTCGGCGATCTGCTCGTATGACTCGACGGTGCGGGCATTCGGCCGTTTGCCGGTGTTGGCTGGCTCGTCGCTCACGGCATCACACCCCACCCTTGCGACCGACCAGGTGGAACACCCGGCTGAGTCCGCGATAAGGGTCGCGGCGGCTGGCCTCGAGCTCGACTGCGGCGGTGGCCCTGACCTGTTCGTCGTCGTCCGGGTCGAGTGTCGTGCCGCTGAAGTCGAGCCAGTCGACGAACAGCCACACGCCGTACCAGCGCACGGTCTCGACGCCGCGTGCCCGCAGCAGCTCGCTGATCCCGTCGACCGTCTGCCCCCACGTCGGCACCCCGAGCACGCCGATCTCGGACGTGGCGTCGAATGCCGTGAGCGCATCGTCCCAGCGTTGCTCCATCGCCGGGCGTACGGCTCCGGCGTTGGCGTTGCCCGCCATGATCGAGATGATGCCGCCATCGGCCGAGCACCGGCACAGCTGGTCGATCAATGGCTCCGGGTCCTCCTGGTAGCCGATCACGCCGTGACAGAGGACCGCGTCGAAGAGCCGGCCGTCGACTGCGGTGTCTGCCGTCTCGCCAGCCGCCTGCACGAACGTCACTCGCCCCTGGGTGTCGTCGGACATCCGGGCGAGGCGTTCCCGCGCCTTGTCCAGCATCCCCTGCGAGGGGTCGAGCAGGGCCAGGTCGTAGCCGGCTCGGGCCAGGGGGAACGACTGGTGGCCCGCTCCGCCGCCGATGTCGAGCACGGACGCCGGGGGCGCCGGCAGGTTCTCGAGCAGCTGTTGGTGCATCACGTACGTGCGCACCCGGCCCTTCACCGAGGCGTATGCGCCATCGGCGAACTGATCGGCCAGACCGTCCCAGGTGTCGTCAGCCACCAGTCCAACGTATTACCAGCTAGCGACGCGTCACGAAGCAGTCCGAGAGGGCCGGGCGGGCGTCATCGCCGACGGTCGCCGTCACGACGATGCCTTCGGGCTCGTCCCAGACGTTGATCGACAACGTCTCGCCGGGGAACACGACCCCGGCGAATCTGGCGCCGAAGCCGCTGACCGCGGACGCATCACCGCCCAGCAGCAGCTCGGTGACCTCGCGCAGCACGATGGCGTACGTGCACAGGCCGTGCAGGATCGGTGCCGGGAATCCCGCCGCCTCCGCGAATGCCGGGTCCGCGTGCAGGGGGTTCCGGTCGCCGCACAGCCGGTAGAGCAACGCCTGCTGCGGGGTCGCGGTGTACGTGGAGGAGGCGTCGGGTGCGCGGTCGGGGACTGCAATGGCGGAGCTCTCGCCACGGTTGCCGCCCCAGCCGCCCTCGCCCTTGACGAAGATCGACGAGCGTACGCGCCACAGCTCGGCGCCGTCCGGGCCGGTGGCGACACCTTCCTGCCAGATGACGGCGGCCTTGCCCTTGTCCCAGATGTCGACGATGCGCGTCGTCAGGCTGGCCGAGCCCTCGGTCGGCAGCGGTCCGTTGACGTGGACCTCCTGGGCGCCGTGGACGACCTGGGCCAGGTTGATGTCGCAGCCCGGGAGGTCGAGGCTGGGCGGGTTGGTCTCGTGAAACGTCGGGACGATCACCGCGAAGCTCGGCAGCACCTGGAGCGACGGACCATCGAGCGTCCAGCGCAGGGCGTCCGCCGACATGTTGTCGCCGGGACGCGAGCCCGCACCGACGGCGAGGTGATAGAGCAGCACATCGCTGCTGGTCCAGGAGAACTCCTGCGTGCCGACCTCGGCGCCGATCGCGACGGTGGGATCGATCGGCATCAGGCAGCTCCGCCCTGGTTGGTCTGGTCCTGGTTGGTCTGACTCCGTGCGATGTCCTCGGCGGCGAGGTACCCGAATGTGATGGCCGGGCCGATCGTGGCGCCGGGCCCGGCGTAGGTGTGGCCCATCACGGCGGACGAGCAGTTGCCTGCGGCATACAGTCCCTCGATGACCGAGCCGTCGGGTCGCAGTGCCCGGGCCCGCTCGTCGGTGACGATGCCGCCCTTGGTCCCGAGGTCGCCCGGCACGATCTTGACCGCATAGAACGGCCCCTTGTCGATCGTGTGCAGCGACGGGTTGGGCTTCACGCGTGGGTCGGCGTAGTAACGGTCGTACGCGCTCTCGCCGCGGTGGAAGTCCTCATCGATCCCCGATGCGGCGAAGCCGTTGAATCGGCGGATGGTTTCCTCGAGGGCTTCGGCGGGTACGTCGATCTCTGCGGCAAGTCCGCTCAGCGAGGAGGCCTTGCGAACCGTCCCGAACTTGTACCAACGGCCGGGAAAGGGCATCCGCGGCGAGAGGCCGGCGAACAGATAGCGGTTGCGGTAGCGCTGATCCATGACGAGCCAGGCCGGCACGTGGGAGACGCCGGTGGCCTCTCCCTCATAGATCGCGTGGGTCGCCTCGACATACGGCAACGCCTCGTTCATGAACCGCTTGCCCGCGGAGTTGACGATGATCGAGCCGGGAAGGTTGCGCTCGGCGAGGCAGAACCACGGACCGGAAGGCAGCGGGATCGTCGGGCCCCACCACGCGTCGTCCATCAGGTCGATCGCGGCGCCGACGGCGACTCCGGCCTCGATGCCTGCGCCGGTGTTGCTGTCCGCGGCGGTGCTCCAGTCGGAGTCCGTGGGGGAGGGGAGGTACTTCTCGCGCAGTGCCTCGCTCTTCTCGAAGCCGCCGGAGCCGAGGATCACGCCGTGCCGGGCCCGGATGGCGATCTCGGCACCGTCGCGGGTCGCGCGGACGCCGACGACCCGGCCGCCCTCGATGATCAGGCTGGTCAGCGCCGTCTCGTAGTGCACCGGGACGTTGGCGTCGAGCAGACCCTTGCGCAGGCTGATCGACAGGGCATTGCCCATGGCGTACATGCGACGGCCACGCAGCGAGCTGATCATCCGCTTGATGACCACGCGCATCATCGTCAGCGGGCCGCGGAAGGTACGGAGTCCGAGGCTGATCTTGCGGAAGTCGGCCTGGGTGACGATCAGGTTGGCCGGCGCCTTG
>JAWWPE010000342.1:0-2668 GCA_033850895.1 Nocardioidaceae bacterium
TCGGCGGTGTCGTCGTGGGTGACTCCGAGCAGCACCAGCAGACCGGTTCCGATCTGTCCGACGGTCCTGCCGTCGACGTCGACCCGCGCACTCGTGACCCGCTGGACAACGGCCCTCATGCCGCCACCCTATGTTCGACGGCGTTTTCGCTGGTCCCGGGCCGATAGAATCGAGGTATGCCGTTCGAAATACCCTCCGACCTCCACCCCGATCTCATGCCGCTGGTGTGGCTGCTCGGGTCGTGGCACGGCAATGGGCGCGGCGAATACCCCACGATCCCGGCGTTCGAGTTCGAGCAGGATGTCGTGTTCGCACACGACACCCGCCCGTTCCTGCACTACTTCAGCCGCACCTGGGTCACCGACGAGCAGGGCGAACGGCTGCGCCCCGGCTCGATCGAGACCGGGTTCCTGCGGCCCGCCGGGGAGGGGCAGGTCGAGATGGTCCTGGCGCACGCGACCGGCTACGCCGAGGTCTGGTACGGCCAGGTCGAGGGCCCTCGGATCACCCTGGCCACTGACATCGTCGCGCGTACGCCCACCGCCAAGGACTACACCGCCGGTCAGCGCATGTACGGACTCGTCGACGGTGCCCTGATGTACGCCTTCGACATGGCCGCCGAAGGCCAGGAGATGCAGTCGCACCTCTGGGGAAAGCTCGAACGTGAGTAGCCTCAGCCCGCTGCTCTCCCTTCCCGGCGCCGTTGGCGGGGACAGCCCCGACGCGGCCGTCGCAGCCCACTACGGCTCGATCGTCGCCGAGCAGCGCCGGCTCGTCGACGGGCACACGTTCGTCGACCTGTCGCACCGCGATGTCGTCACGATCACCGGTCCTGACCGGCTGACCTGGTTGCACTCGCTGACGACGCAGTTCCTGGAGGGTCTGCTGCCCGGCGTGCACACCGACGTCCTCCTGCTGTCGCCGCAGGGTCGGATCGAGCACGGTTTCTCCGGCGTCGATGACGGGGAGACGTTCTGGGCGCACACCGAGCCCGGCGCGGGTGCCGCGCTCGTGGAGTTCCTCGACCGGATGCGCTTCATGTTGCGCGTCGAGGTGGCAGACGTGAGCGCGGAATGGGCAGTCATCGGACTCAACAGGGCGACGCCGGACGATCACTCACCCGAGCTCGACTGGGAGCTTCGGCCGCGCTCGACCCTCGCCGACCTGCCCGCCGAGCTCGGCGAACCGGTGGGTCTCTGGGCGTGGGAAGCGCTACGCATCGAGGCCGGCGAGGTCCGCGTCGGGCTCGACACCGACGATCGTACGATCCCCAACGAGGCGGGCCTGCTCGGCGTCTCGGTGCACCTCGACAAGGGTTGCTACCGCGGACAGGAGACGGTGGCGCGCGTACACACGCTCGGCCGACCGCCGCGACGGCTCGTACGACTCCACCTGGACGGATCCGTCAACCACCTGCCGGCCCACGGCTCGGACGTCACGCTCGACGGGAAGGTCGTCGGGGTCGTCGGCACGTCCGCTCGACACCATGAGCTCGGGCCGATCGCCCTCGCGATCGTCAAGCGCAATGTCGACCCGGCGGCCACGCTCCTCGCCGACGGTGTGGCAGCCGGGCAGGAGCCGATCGTCGACCCGGAGGCCGGGCTGCACGTGCGGCCGGTGCTGAGCTGATGAGCCACCACCGGTTTGCGATCCTCGCCGTCTGCACCGCCAACATCTGCCGCTCGCCGATGATGGAGATCCTGCTCCGCGCCGAGCTGGCGCCGGGCGAGTTCGAGGTCGCCAGCGCCGGGGTTCAGGGTTGGGATCGCGAGCCGATGGACGGGATGGCGGCAATGGAGCTGATGCGGCTCGGTCACACACCCGGCACCTTCCGCTCGCACGCGATCGACAACTACCTGATCGATTCGTCCGACCTGATCCTCACGGCGACGAAATGGCACCGGTCCGAGGTGTTGTCGATGAGTCCTCACGCGCTGCGCCGTACGTTCACGCTCATGGAGTTCGCCGCTCTCGTCGAGCAGGTCGACGGTGCCGATCCTCGCGCACTGGTCGCCGAGGCGTCCCGGCAACGCAGCCTGGCGCCGGCGAAGGTCGACATCGGTGACCCGTTCCGGCGCAGCCCCGAAGTGCACCGTGAGACCGCCGATCAGATCGACGTGGCGGTGCGTACGGTCAGCTCGCGACTCAACTCGCTCGTCGCAATAGCCTGATCCGTCAGCTGCGCCTGGAACCCCCGCGGCGCCGGCGGTCATTGGTCGCTGAGTACTCGGGGCCGTAACCGTACCCGTAGCCATAGCCGTAGCGGGCGAGCTCCTTGGCCGGGCTCATGCTGAGCACCGTGCCGAGCAGCGGCGCGCCCACCGAGTGCAAACGCTCCGCGGCGGTGCGAACCTGTTCGCGGCCCGTCCTTCCGTGCCGAACCACGAGGATCGCGCCGTCGGAGATCGAGGCGAGCAACGAGGCATCGGTGACCGGCAGCAACGGCGGTGCATCGATCAGCACGACCTCATAGCGTTGGCGGAGCTCACCGATCAGGGCCCGCATGGCGTTGGTCTGCAGGATCTCCGAGGGGTTGGGCGGCAGGGCGCCGCTCGCCAGCACATCGAGGCCGGGTGTCCCAGCCGGTTGCACCGCTGCTTCGAGAGTGACCCGCCCCACCAGCACCGTGGTGAGTCCGACGGACTTCTCGATGCCGAGATACTCGCTG
>JAWWPE010000369.1:0-15511 GCA_033850895.1 Nocardioidaceae bacterium
TCCAACATCGACCACGAGCTCGGTGCCAAGAACGTCCACATCGGCCCGTCGGACTACGTCCAGTGGCTCGATGACCGCAAGTGGGCGTACGTCCGCCTAGAGGGTCGCGCGTTCGGTGACGTCCCCCTCAACCTCGAGTACAAGCTCGAGGTCTGGGACTCGCCCAACTCGGCCGGCATCATCATCGACGCCATCCGTGCGGCCAAGATCGCCAAGGACCGCGGAGTCGGTGGCCCCCTGCTGAGCGCAGCGGCCTACCTGATGAAGTCGCCGCCGGAGCAGCGTCCCGATGACATCGGTCGCGAGCAGCTCGAGGCTTTCATCTCGGGTGACGTCGAGCGCTGATTCATTCGTACGTCGCGAAGGGCCCGGATCCACTGGATCCGGGCCCTTCGTCGTATGTCGGACCGTACGATGCTGCGGTGACCTCGTACATCCCCTTTCTGGCCTTCGCCGCACTGCTCGCGGTGGCCCCGGGTCCGGACACGTTCCTGACCCTGCGTGCCACGGTCGCCGGTGGTCGGCGCCGCGGATTGTTCACCGCCGCGGGGGTCACGGTCGCCGGCACGATCCAGGGCACGTTGGCCGCGACCGGGCTGGGCGCCGTGCTGACCCACGCCGAGCCGGTGTTCCAGACCATCCGATGGGCAGGCGTGGCCTACCTGACCTGGCTCGGCTGTTCGGCGATCCGCGATGCGTTCCGCCGGGACGGCTCCGTCTGGGCAGTCGGATCGCGCGGCAGCTCGGTCTCGGCCTTCACGGCGTTGCGCCAGGGCTTCATCTGCAACATCACGAACCCCAAGGTGCTTGCGTTCAACCTCGCGGTCCTCCCGCAGTTCGTCGGTGCCGATCAGGGGCTGCCGGTCCTGCTCGCATACGCACTGACGCTCGTCGCGGCCGGAGCCATCGTATTGCTCTTGCTCGTATGGCTCGGGTCGCTCGCCAGCGCGCGTCTTGCCCGACCCGGGTTCCGGCGAAGCGTGGACGGTGCCACCGGCGTCGTCATGCTCGGCTTCGCCACGGCTCTCGCCGTCGAGGCCTGACCGCTGCCCTTCGGTCGCTGCGCTCCCTCAGTCGCGAGCGCTTCGCAGTCGGACGCCTTCGGCGTGAACGCTCACGCTGCGCTAGCGCGCTCGCGCGTTCGGTCGCTGCGCTCCCTCAGTCGCGAGCGGCCCAGAACGACTTGAGGGCCTCGGTGGCGTCGGCCTCGCTGAGCGGCCCGCGATCCATCCGCAGCTCGAGAAGGAAGCGGTACGCCTCGCCGACCTCGGGCCCCGGCTCGATACCGAGGATCGCCATGATCTGGCCACCGTCGAGGTCCGGCCGGATCGAGTCGAGCTCCTCGGCCTCGGCGAGCACCGCGATGCGCTTCTCGAGCTCGTCGTACGTGCGCTGGAGCCGTAGCGCCTTCTTCTGATTGCGGGTGGTGCAGTCCGCCCGAGTCAGGATGTGCAGCCGTTGCAGCTGGTCGCCGGCGTCGCGGACGTAGCGGCGTACGGCCGAGTCGGTCCACTCACCGGAGCCGTAGCCGTGGAACCGCAGGTGCAGCTCGACGAGCTTGGCGACCTGGTCGGTCAGGTCGTTGCTGTAGCGAAGGGCCCGCATCCTTTTGCGTACGAGCTTGGCGCCCACCACATCGTGGTGGTGGAACGTGACAGTGCCACCGTCGGCGAACCGCCGCGTCTTGGGCTTGCCGATGTCGTGCAGCAGCGAAGCCAGTCGAATGACCAGATCCGGCTGGGTCTCGAGCCGGCCCTCGAGGGCGATCGCCTGTTCCAGCACGGTCAAGGAGTGTTCGTACACGTCCTTGTGGCGGTGGTGCTCATCGCGTTCGAGGATCAGCGCCGGGAGCTCCGGCAGCATCTGGGCGGCCAGCCCGGTCTCGACCAGCAGTCGGAGCCCCGCCACCGGATCGTCGCCGGTCAGCAGCTTGTTGAGCTCGTCACGGACTCGCTCGGCCGACACGATCTCGAGCCGTGCGGCCATGTCGGTCATCGCCGTGACCACGTCGGGCGCAGCGCGGAAGCCCAGCTGGGACACGAAACGTGCTGCCCGCATCATCCGCAACGGATCGTCGCTGAACGACCGCTCGGGCGTGACGGGCGTGCGAAGGAGTCGCTGATCGAGGTCGTCGAGCCCGCCGAACAGATCGACGAACTCACTCGACGGCAACCTGATGGCCATCGCGTTGACCGCGAAGTCTCGTCGTGACAGATCACCCTCGAGGCTGTCGCCGAACTGCACCTCGGGCTTGCGGGAGGTCGCGTCGTACGCATCGCTGCGATACGTCGTGATCTCGAGCTGGTGGTTGCCGTGCCGCAACCCGATCGTCCCGAACTCGCGGCCGACGTCCCAGACCGCATCCGCCCACCCGGCGACGACCCGCTCGATGTCATCGGGCGTGGCTGACGTGGCGAAGTCCCAGTCGTTGCCGGGGCGGCCGAGTACGGCGTCACGCACCGGGCCGCCGACGATGGCCAGCTCGAAGCCGGCCTCGGTGAAGAGCGTGCCGAGATCGGCCAGGAACGAGTTGGCGGCCAGCACGTCGTCGATCCTGGACCGCCGATCGGGGGTCAACGCGGACGTGGGCACGAGGACATACTCTATCGGCCCGAGCCGGCAGCCCATGCCGAGTCCCGGCGCCGTGCCTGACCTCTAACATGTTCAAGTGAGCAGCCGCCGACGTCGAGCCTCCCTCGCGTTGCTCGCGACTCTCCTCGTGGCGCTGCTCGCACCGGCACTCACCACGACGCCTGCCCAGGCCGCCGACAAGGGCCCGCACCTCACCGTGACGATCAGCAGGCTCAGCCCGAGCCAGCTGCGGGCCGGTTCCGCGATCACCATGACCGGGACCGTGACCAACCACGACGACCACGCCTGGCGCAAGGTGCAGGCCTATCTGGTGATCCCGGGCGCCCCGTTCACGACGCGCGGCCAGATCAGCGAGGCGGTCGACAACGGCAACGCCTACACCGGCAAGCGCATCATCGAGCAGGGCCTGTTCGACGACATGGGCAACCTCGCGCCGGGGCGTACGCTGCGGTTCCGGATCAAGGTGCCGTACGCGAAGCTCGGCATCTCCGGCGCCGAGGGGGTCTATCCGGTGGGTGTGCAGATCCTCGGCACCGACACCGCCGGCAATCGCAGCCGGGATGCGATCGCCCGGGCGACGACATTCCTGCCACTGGTCACGTCGGGTCAGAAGGCGGTGCCCGCCTCGATCCTGTGGCCGTTCCTGATGCCCGACTATCGCGGCCCCGACGGCACCTATCACGACCCCAGAGCGACGCTGACGGACATCTCCACCGGTGGTCAGCTGCGCAACCTCCTCGACCTGGCGATGAGCGTGCCTCGGCGATCATCGACCACGTTGATCGATCCGGAGCTGCTGACCGGACTCGATGACCTGATCCATCGGCGACACCTCCCGAAGTCGGTGGAGCTCTCCGCCGGAGAGGTCGACCAGGCGCGTACGTTCCTGCGGGACCTGTTGGGACTCGCGCGCCAGGGCAGCAACTGGGTGCTCGGATTCGGTCGACCAGACGTGCTGGCGCTGGCCGACAATCCCGATCTGAGCCGACCGCTGTCCAAGGCGATCGACGATGCCACCGAGGCCACGCTCACCAAGTTCCAGCTGACCGGCCGCCGAGTGTCATGGCCGACCAAGGACGGTGTCACGGCGAGCCTGCTCAACGCGCTGCGCGGCAATGGCGACAACCCGGTCATCCTGACCTCCAGCGCGCTCCCCGGCTGGCAACGACGCCAGGGGTCGATCGTGCAGTACGCCACGACGCGCGGTCCGGTGCCGTTGTTCGTCAACGACTCCCTCGACGTCGGCGTGCCCGGACAGGTTTCGGTGGTCACCCTGCGCCAGCGGATCCTCAGCGAGGCGGCCCTCGCCGTCCTCCAGCACGCCATCGACCCCGAGTCGCACGCCGATGCCGTCACGATGGTCGACCCGTTGTGGGATCCGGGCAGCTCGGCGGCGGACAGCAACCTGACGAAGGCCTTCGACGCCCCGTTCGTCAGCGCTTCGAGCCTCGATGACCTGCTGACCGGCAGGACTCTGGCTTCGTACTCCGGCAAGGTCCCGGCCACCGCGAAGGCCAGCACCCTGACCCGCAGCCAGCTCGAGGCGGCCTCCGATCTGCTCACCACGGGCAGCACGCTGACATCGATCATGCCCGCGACATCCCGGGTGGAGTCCTCCTACTCGCGCGATGCCGCCGAGGTGCTCGGCGTACGTTGGCGAGACCACTCACGGGCCGGCGTGACGATCGCCCGGCAGCGGGCCCGATCCGCAGGCGCCGATCTCGACAAGATCACGATTGCCGGTCCTCCGTCGGTCACCCTGTCCAGCTCGTCCGGTGGATTCCCGTTGACCATCACCAACGGCACCGAGCAGGCCATCCGCATCGGGATCTCCATCGACTCCAGCAATCCGGCATTGACGATCCCCGACGTCAAGCCCGTTGAGATCGCCGCCGGAGAGCGGCACACGGTGACCGTGAAGATCGACCTCCGCGACCAGAACACCACATTCCTGACGGCTCGGCTGGTCTCCGGCAACGGAGAGACGATCGGCTCGCCGGCGCCAACCTTCAAGGTCAGGTCCAGCAAGGTCGGCGTGGTGCTCTGGGTGGCGATGGGGCTCACCGGTGTGCTCGTGCTCGTCGCGCTCTTCCGGCGGTTCCACCGGCGTCGCACGCGTATCGTGTCCGAGCGACTGGTCGACGATGACTGATCAGACCGTCGCCAAGGCCAGCGCCTGGATGGCCCTCGGCACGATCGTGTCGCGGCTCACCGGATTCCTGCGCGCGGGACTGCTCGCCGCCGTGATCGGCACCCAGCTCAACGCCGACCTGTTCGACATCGCCAACACGATCCCCAACACGCTCTACATCCTTCTCGCCGGCGGAGTCTTCAACGTCGTGCTCGTCCCGCAGCTCGTCCGGGCGATGAAGAATGACGAGGACGGCGGTGACGCGTACGCCAACCGGGTCATCACCCTCGGACTCCTGGTGCTGGGCGCCGGCACCGCGGTGCTCATGGCTGGCGTGCCGTACGTGCTGAACATCGTCTTCAATGACCAGCTCTTCGACGCCGCCCACCAGGCCCAGCGCCACGACGCCCAGCTGCTGATGCTGCTGTGCCTGCCGCAGGTGTTCTTCTATGGAGCGTTCGTCCTGGTCGGGCAGATCCTGAACGCCCGCGGACGCTTCGGGCCGATGATGTGGGCGCCGATCGTCAACAATGTGGTCTCCTGTGCCGCGATCCTTGCCTACTTCTTCGCGTTCGGCTCGAGCAACGGCACCCACGGCTTCTCCACCAACGAGGCCCTGCTGCTCGGTCTGGGTTCCACGACCGCGATCGGCCTGCAGGCCCTGGTCCTGGTGCCCTACCTCCGTCGGGCCGGCTTCCACTTCCGACCGAGGTTCGACTTCCGTGGCGTCGGCCTGGGCCACACCCTTCGGCTGGGCGCTTGGACGCTGCTGTTCATCGTCGCCAACCAGATCGCGTTCATCTGGATCAGTCGCATCGCCACCAAGGGCACGCTCGACGGCGCGAGCGAGAAGAAGGAGGCCGCGGGGTCGACCGTCTACGGGCTGGGCTTCCTGGTCAGCCAGCTGCCGCACGGCGTCATCACAGTGTCGCTGGCCACCGCAATCATCCCGACCCTCGCCGGCCTCGCCGCAGATCGTCGCTATGACCGGTTCCGGCTCGAGCTCGGACGCACCGTCCGCATCGCCCTGGTCATCGTCGTGCCGGCGGCCGTCGGACTGCTGTGCCTCGGCCAGCCCGCAACTGCGATCGCTGGTGCGGTCGGGGCGCTCGGCGGTGAGACCCAACCGATCGGCTACACCGTCCAGGCGTTCTCGCTGGCGATGGTGACGTACACCGTGCACTACCTGATGCTGCGCGGCTTCTACGCCAACGAGGACAATCACACACCGTTCTTCATCCAGGTCGTGATCGCGGCGGTCAACGTCGCGCTCGCCCTCGCGCTCACCGACGGGGTCGCGCCGGACCGCGTCGCGATGATGCTCGCGTTGTCGTACGGACTCGCGTACCTCGTCGGATCCATCCTGTCTGTCTCGCTCTTGTCACGACAAATAGGCAACATCGTCGACCGCGAGATGCTGGTCTTCGTCGGGCGACTCATCGTCTGCTCGGTCCTGGCCGCTGCCGTCATGCTGACGGCTGCGTGGGGCCTCGACACCGGCGGCCTCGACCCGACCCGGGCGTCCGGCGGCCTGCCGACGACCGTCTTCGCGGGCGGTCTGGGTGTGATGGCGTACGTCGGTGCGGCCGAGGTGTTCGGCATGAACCAGCTCTCATACCTCACGAAGACGTTGCGGCGACGCGGCTGAACCACCGGCCCTGCCCCCCATCGGCGACTAGCATTGCGGTGGGAACGAGAAGGGGCGGTTGATGAGCAACAGGCGGCCAGTGGCCTCCGGGGACGTGCTCGCGCACCGCTACGAACTCCAGGATCTGGTCACCGAGCGCCTCGGTGCCACGACCTGGCGGGCCCATGACCAGGTCCTCAACCGCAACGTCGGCATCGAGATGTTGTCCAGCATCGATCCGCGTGCCGAGCACTTCCTGACCGCCGCGCGGGAGTCGACGGCGGTCACGGATCCCCGATTCCTCCGTGTTCTCGACCTGATCGAGGACGAGCAGCGGCACCATCTCGTCGTACGCGAATGGGCTCGGGCGTTTCCGCTCGACCAGCTGCTGGCCCAGTCGCCGCTGCCCAATCGTCGCGCCGCCACGGTCGTCGCCGAGGTGGCCGAAGCCCTGGCGCACGCACACGAGCACGGCGTCTATCACCGTCGGTTGAGTCCGCACCAGGTGCTGTTGAAGGAGTCCGGGGCCGTACGCGTCGTGGGCCTCGGCGTCGCCACGGCGCTGTCCCCGGTCGGCCGCCAAGACTCCCTGGCCGATCTGCAGGCGTACGAACAGCTCGACGTGCAGGGTCTCGGCAAGCTGCTGTATGCCTCCCTGGTCAGCCGCTGGCCGGGCTCCCAGGTCGACGGCCTCCGCGCGGCGCCGACCGAGCACGGACGCCTGCTCCGACCCCGTCAGGTGCGCGCCGGCGTCTCGCGCGATGTCGACACGGTGTGCGATCGCATACTCGGCAACCCGCCGCGTCACCATGAGACTCCTCTGCGCAAGGCCGCAGACATCGCCCAGACGCTAAGGCTCTCCGGCGAGGACGTCGAGGTGTTCGATGACCAACCCAGCCTGTCGGGTCTTTCCTCTCCCGACCTGTTGCGACTCGACCCGGTGATCGTTCCCGCCGGACCACCGCCGGGCCTCGAGCCGCCCAGGCGTCGCCCCAAGGCGTACGACCCGGCACCCCCCACCACGCTCGAGCGCAACAAGGCACGGGCCCGTCGCGCCGCCCGCGGCGACCGCGGCCTGGTCCTGCTGGGCATCGTCGGCGCCCTGCTGCTGGGCACCATCCTGGCGTTCCTGGTCAGTCGGTCCACCCACGACAGCAAGGGCGCGGTCAACTCCTCGTCCCCGGTCCGGCTCCTGCCCGTGCAACGCGTCACTGATTTCGATCCGCAAGGTGACAAGACGGAGAACCCGAGACAGGCGCCGCTCGCGGCTGATGGCAACCTCAGGACCGGGTGGCAGACGTCTCTCTATCTCGGCTCAGCAACGCTTGGTGGACTGAAGAATGGCGTCGGCATCGTGCTCGACCTCGGCGGCGCTCGCGAGGTCGACACCCTGCGCATACGCCTCGCCGGCTCTCCGACGAGCTTCTCGGTCTTCGCCGCTCCTGCGGGCAGCCGGGCGCCGACCAAGATCGCCGGGCTCCGTCGCGTCGCGCAGGTCGGCCGGTCCAGCGGTGACTCGTCGATCACGGTTCAGTCCGGCCTCAAGACCCGCTACCTCGTCGTATGGCTGCAGTCCCTGCCGAAGGTCGGCGAGGGACAGTTTCGTGGGGAGATCCGTGAGGTCATTGTTCGCGGCCGTTCTTAGGCCGGGTTAGTCCCAGCACCGGAATACCGGCGGCCTAGGATTCGTTCTGTCAGTGACTTCAATCAGAGGCAGTTTTATGAGGCACGCAGCATGAGCGACAACGTACGCAATCTGATCATCATCGGCTCGGGCCCGTCGGGTTACACCGCAGCCGTGTATGCCGCGCGCGCCAACCTGGAGCCTTTGGTCTTCGAAGGTTCAGTGACCGCCGGCGGCGCGCTGATGAACACCACCGATGTCGAGAACTTCCCGGGCTTCCCGGATGGTGTCATGGGTCCCGACCTGATGGACAAGCTCAGGGCCCAGGCCGAGCGGTTCGGCGCCGAGCTGATCTCCGATGACGTGACTGCCGTCGACCTCGAGGGCGACATCAAGACCGTCAGCCTCGCCGACGGCACGACCTATCAGGCGAAGGCCGTCGTCCTCGCGATGGGCTCGGGTTACCGCAAGCTCGAGGTCGAGGGCGAGGACCGACTGTCGGGTCATGGCGTCAGCTGGTGCGCCACCTGCGACGGCTTCTTCTTCCGCGAGCAGAACATCGTCGTGGTCGGCGGCGGCGACTCCGCACTCGAGGAGGCCACGTTCCTGACCCGCTTCGCCAGCAGGGTCACGATGGTCCATCGACGTGACGAGCTGCGCGGCAGCAAGATCATGCAGGACCGCGCCTTCGCCAACGACAAGATCGCGTTCGAGTGGAACTCTGAGGTCGCCGAGCTCCATGGCGACGACAAGCTTGAGGGCATCACCCTGCGCGACACGGTCACCGGCGAGCTGCGCCGGATCGACGCGACCGGGCTGTTCATCGCGATCGGCCACGACCCGCGCTCGGAGCTGCTCAAGGGTCAGGTCGAGCTCGACGACGAGGGCTACGTGCTGGTGAAGCCCGGCTCGACGGCGACCAACCTGGCCGGGGTGTTCGCCTCCGGCGACCTGGTCGACCACACCTACCGCCAGGCGGTCACCGCCGCCGGCACCGGGTGCGCGGCGTCCCTGGATGCGGAGCGCTATCTCGCCGACATCGAGTCCGCCGGCCAGCCCGCACCGGCTGCCGCACTCACGGAATAACCACACCTGCTGGACGTTGAATCCACTACAGACCTGAAGGAGTTCCCATGGCAGACATCACCCCCGTCACCGACGCCGACTTCGACGAGAAGGTGCTCAAGGCCGACGGCCCTGTGCTCGTCGACTTCTGGGCGAGCTGGTGCGGCCCGTGCCGTCAGCTCGCACCGATCCTCGAGGAGATCGCGAAGGAGAAGGGCGAGAAGCTGACCATCGTCAAGATGGATGCCGACGCCAATCCGGTCACTCCCGCGCAGTACCGCGTGACCGGTCTTCCGACGATGAACCTCTACTACAAGGGTGAAGTCGTACGCTCGCTCGTGGGCGTACGTCCCAAGTCGGCCATCCTCAGCGAGCTCGAGGAACACACCGCCTGAGCCGCACATACGCACCGAACAACGAAGCCCGAGACCTCACCGTCTCGGGCTTTGTTGTATCTATTAGTCTCTTTGTCGACTTATGGACTAGTCGCCTTACTGCTTCTTCGGATCCATCATCTCGACGATGCGCTCGAGGTCGTCGAGAGTGGCGAACTCGACCGTGACCTTGCCCTTGGACCGGCCGAGGTCGACCTTGACCCTGGTGTCATAGCGCTCCGAGAGCCGGGCCGCCAGGTCGGCGAGACGGGGGGCTGAGATCTTGGGCGAGTGGCGGGCGGCGGGCCGCTTGCTGGTCTCCGGGCCGACCGTGACGATCTCTTCGAGTGCTCGCACCGACAACCCCTCAGCCACGACCCGGGTCGCCAGCCGGTCCTGGATCTCCGGGTTGGCGACACTGACCAGAGCTCGGGCGTGGCCGGCCGACAGGACGCCGGCGGCGACCCGGCGCTGGACGGCAGGGGTCAGCTTGAGCAGCCGGATGGTGTTGCTGATCTGTGGACGTGATCGGCCGATCCGGTTGGCCAGCTCGTCATGCGTGCAGCCGAAATCCTCCAGCAGCTGTTGGTAGGCCGACGCCTCTTCCAACGGGTTGAGCTGGGACCGGTGCAGGTTCTCGAGCAAGGCGTCTCTGAGGAGGTCCTCGTCCGAGGTGTCGCGGACGATGGCGCCGATCGTCTTCATGCCGGCCTTGCCGCTGGCGCGCCAGCGACGCTCGCCCATGATCAGCTCGAAGCGGTCCTTGCCGACCTCCCGGACGACGACCGGCTGCAGCAGCCCGACCTCCTTGATCGAGTGCACGAGCTCGGCCAGGTCGTCCTCATCGAACACCTGCCGGGGCTGGCGAGGATTGGCGACGATCTGGTCGAGTGGCAGCTCGGCGAACCGCGCGCCGTCGACCTCCTTCAATCCCGACGCCTCAGCTTCGGCTGGCCCTGAAGGTATGAGTGACTCGAGTCCTCGACCCAACCCGCGTCGTGTGCTCATTGCGCTGACTCCCCATTTCCATCAGTTCTGTGTCCGGCGTTGGCGATCTCTCGAGCCGCCTCGAGATAGGAAAGTGCGCCCGACGACATCGCGTCATACGTCAGCACCGACTGCTGATAGCTCGGTGCCTCCGAGATCCGCACCGATCGTGGGATGGATGTCTTGAGGACCTTGTCGGTGAAGTGCGTACGGACCTCGTCGGCCACGCCGGACGAGAGCCGGGTCCGGGCGTCGTACATCGTCAGCAGGATCGTGGTGATCTCGAGCTGGGGGTTCAGATGAGAGCGAATGAGCTCGATGTTGCGCACGAGCTGTCCGAGACCCTCAAGCGCGTAGTACTCGCACTGGATCGGGATCAGCACCTCGCGGCCCGCCACCATCGCGTTGACAGTCAACAGACCCAGCGAGGGTGGGCAGTCGATCAGGACGTAGTCGATGCGGTCGCCGGCCTCGGCACAGTCCTTGAGATAGGCCTGCAGGGCCCGGTCGAGGCGAGACTCGCGCGCGACGAGGGAGACCAGCTCGATCTCGGCCCCGGCCAGGTCGATCGATGCCGGGAGCACGGTCAGGCCCTCGATGTCGGGGCAGGGCTTCACCAGCTCGTCGAGATCGGTGCCGTCGACGATCGCCTCATAGACGCCCGGGGTGCCCTCCTGGTGCGGGATGTTGAGGGCGGTCGAGGTGTTGCCTTGCGGATCCAGGTCGATGACCAACACCCGAAGACCGCGCATCGCGAGAGCGGCAGCGATGTTGACGGTGGTCGTCGTCTTGCCGACACCACCCTTCTGATTGGCGACCACGAACACGCGGGTCTCGGTCGGCTTGTCGAAGCTGGTGGTCGCGGAGACTCTTCGGGCCAGGGCGAGGTGTTCCTCGGCTTCAGCGGCGAGTGGGGTGGACGCGTCCTCGTGCGGAGCCGGAGTGGCGCCGTAGGACGCCGCGGATGGCACTGGTGCGTTGCTGTTCACTCGTCTCCCTTCGTGGTTTCACGTGAAACATGGCTACGGTGAGCCATCACTTCGTCACTTCCACGACAGTCGTCGGGACGCCTTCGGTGCCGTACGTCGAGACCACGATAGTCGTCGCGCCGAGCCGGCGGAGGGTCGCCGTCGAAGCGGTGACTTCTTCTTGTGCGGGGCGCCCCTGGAGGGCGAGCAGCACGCCGCCCGGGCGCACGAGAGGCAGACACCAGCGACCCAGCCGGTCCAGGGGAGCGACCGCCCTGGCGGTCACCACGTCATAGGTCTCCTTGACGTCCTCGGCGCGGGCACGCACCACCGTGACGTTGTCCAGACCCAGGGCCAGCACGGCCTCATCCAGGAACGTCGTTCGCCGCAACAATGGCTCGACCAACGAAACAGTCAGGTCTGGACGGGCGATCGCCCACACCAGCCCCGGCAGGCCGGCGCCAGTGCCGACATCGGCCACCGATGCGCCCTCGGGCACACGTGGCAGGACGACCGCCGAGTTCATGATGTGTCGTTCCCATAGCCGGGGGAGTTCACGGGGGCCGATCAGCCCGCGGGTGACACCCTCGGTCGCCAGCAGATCGGCATACTGCTCCGCCAGCGGCATCCTGGACGCAAACACCCCCGCCGCGTACGACGGGGGTGTTTCACGTGAAACATCGGCGCGATCGTCGGGCGTCCTGGGACGCTCCGTCATTCGCCCGCGGGGAGTACGACGACGTAGCGCTGCGGCTCGACACCTTCGGACGAACTGCTCAGTCCGCCGGCGGCCACCGCGTCGTGGACGACCTTGCGCTCGAACGGGGTCATCGGGTCGAGGGAGACGGACGACTCGCCGCCCTTCACCTTCTCGATGGCGCCTTCAGCGACCGCAACGAGCTCGAGGCGGCGAGCGGCACGGAAGCCGGCGACATCCAGCATCAGCCGCGAGCGTTCGCCGGTCTCGCGGTAGACGGCGAGGCGGGTCAGCTCCTGCAGTGCATCGAGCACCTCGCCATCGCGGCCGACCAGGTGGTCGAGATTGCCGCCAACGATCTCCACCGCGGCACGGTCGCCATCGACGTCCATGTCGATGTCGCCATCCAGGTCAGCAATGTCGAGGAGTCCCTCGAGGAAGTCCGCGGCGATGTCGCCTTCGGCTTCCAGGTCCTTGGCCATCTCATTCATGAGGTGCCGTCCTTGTCTTCGTCGTCCTTCTTGGTGATGTCTGGTTTCTTTCTCGGCGGCTGCGGCGGGCCGGACTTCTTGCGTTGGCTCCGCGGCTGCTTCTTCGGCTGCTGGCGCGCCGGGGGCTTAGGCGGCTCTATGGCCTGCGTCGTGGTCGGATCGATCGGCTGGGTATTGCCCTTCGCGGCGTCGCGCTCCAGCTTCGCCTTGTGCGCCGGCGTGCCGGGCACCGGATTGTTGCGGATCACGAACAGTTGCTGGCCCATGGTCCACAAGTTCGAGGTCGTCCAGTAGAACAGCACGCCGAGCGGGAACGCCACACCGCCGACCGCGAACACGACCGGGAGGATGTAGAGGAGCAGCTTCTGCTGCTGGGCGTACTGGCCGCTCATCGCGTCGGCCGGCATGTTCTTCGTCATCAGCTGACGCTGTGTGGTGAACTGCGTCGCGCACATGATGATGACCAGCGCAAGGGTGAGCACCTTGGTCTGCGTCAGGTCGGTGTTCATGAACGTGTCCGCGATCCGCGCGCCGAGGAACTTCGCGTTCGACAGCGAGATGGCATCGGACGACGTCAGGAAGCCCTTGTGGAACGAGCCGTCCTTCTTCGGGTTGTACTTCGAGGCGTGATCGATGACTCGGAACAGGGCGAAGAAGATCGGCATCTGGAGCAACAACGGCAGGCAGGACGCAAACGGGTTGGTGCCGGTGTCCTTCCACAGCTTCATCTGCTCCTGGGTCAGCCGCTCACGGTCGTGCCCGTACTTCTTCTGCAGCTCCTTGATCTGGGGCTGCAGCAGCTGCATGTTGCGGCTGGACTTGATCTGCTTGACGAACAACGGGATCAGCGCGGCTCGAATCGTCACTGTCAGCCCGATGATCGACAGCACCCAGGCCCAGCCTGAGCTCACGGGGAGTTGGGTGAAGACCCAGTGCCACGCGAGCAGCACGGCCGAGACGGCGTAGTAGAGCGGCGTCATGATCGCCGATCCGAGGTCGCCTAGTGGACCGAACATTGTTCTCCTCTAAGTTTCTGGGCCGCAGAGTGTGTCAGTGGCACGGGGTCGTAGCCACCAGCGCTCCAGGGATGGCACCGCAGGACACGACGCGCGGCAAGATAGGTGCCACGGATCGCGCCATGAGTCTCCACGGCCTGCAAAGCGTAGGCCGAGCAGGTCGGGTGATAACGGCACACCTGCCCATACAACGGGCTGATGGTGAAGCGATAGGCCTTGAGCAGCCAGATCAGGGGGTACTTGAGCGGGGACTTCATCGCGCACCGCATCGTTTCAGCGCAGCATCGAGGTCATTGGCAAGCGAGGACGAGGGTGATCCGGCACTCGACGGAAGAGCCCGCACGACGACCTTCGTGCCGGGCGGCAACGAGGCAACCCTCTCCCGCATGAGATGCCGCAGCTGACGCTTGACCCGGTTGCGTTCGACCGCCGAGCCCACGGCCTTGCTCACGACGAAACCGACGGACGTGTGTCCGTCGGTCTTGGAGACGCCGGGTTTGAGCAAGATGTGCGTGACGAGGGTCGGCTGTACGCCTTTGGCACCGCGACGGATCGTGTGCCGGAAGTCCTCGCTGCTGCGCATGCGCTCACTGCGCGCGAGCACGAGCCTCAGGCAGACAGCTTGGCGCGGCCCTTGCGGCGGCGGTCCCCGAGGATCGCGCGGCCGGCACGGGTGCGCATGCGGAGGCGGAAGCCGTGCTTCTTGGAGCGACGACGGTTGTTCGGCTGGAAGGTGCGCTTGCTCACGATACGGTCCTTAAAATGTGCGGAGTCTCGAGGATTTCAGTCTGGGCCGGTCGACGGCCACCGCTCGCCCACGACCTGGTCGAACGGCGTCATGGGCATGCGGCGGAAGTCGTTCTCTAGGACGACTAGTCCACGGTACGGGGGTCCCCAACCCCGGTCAAACTGATACCCATACGCCACCTGAGTCCCATCGTCCACACGACACGCCGAACTGCTCCGATAAGGTGGGGAAATCCGCTTGTAAGCGTCCAGCAAGGCTGCTAGCGTCACCGCGGTATCGACTTTTTCCACAAGCTCATCAGCGAGCTGAGGTGCATTCACACCCTGTGGAAAACTATGTGGACGTGTCGGGAGGCATTGGATGAGTGACGGCCAAGACCCCAGTCCGGAAGAGCATCTCAACACGGTCTGGCAACGAGCCGTCGACACCCTCTCACCCGGAGCCAAGGTCTGGGTCTACTCAGCCAAGCCGCTGACCCTGCACGACAACATCCTGATCGTGGCCGTGCAGGATGACCTCACCAGGGCTCAGCTCGAGTCCCGTGTGCGGCCGGCCCTCGAGCACGCGATCAGCATGACGCTCCAGCAGGAGACCCGGCTGGTCGTCACGATCGAACCGGCCACCCTCGATCGTATGAGTCTACAAGACGACTTGTCGACAAATGCCGTGGGAGCACCCCTGGAGTCTGAGCTCGATGAAGAGGACGAGGACGACAAGGACGAGTTCGTGCCCAGCTGGGCCGAACGCCGCAACAGCCCGCCACGCATCGGCACCGTCGCTGAAGCCCGGCTCAATCCGCGCTATCTGTTCGAGAACTTCGTCATCGGGTCGTCCAACCGATTCGCCCACGCCGCCGCCGTCGCGGTCGCCGAAGCTCCGGGCAAGGCGTACAACCCACTGGTCATCCACGGCGAGTCCGGCCTCGGCAAGACCCACCTCCTGCACGCCATTGGCCACTACGTGCTCAACCTCTACCCGTCATCTCGGGTTCGCTACGTCAACAGCGAAGAGTTCACCAACGACGTGATCAACGCGATCCGCGAGAACCGCACCGCCGCACTGAAGCGCAAGTACCGCGAGATCGACGTGCTCCTGGTCGACGACATCCAGTTCTTGGAGGGCAAGGAGTCCACCCAGACGGAGTTCTTCCACACGTTTAACGCCCTCCACAACGAGAACAAGCAGATCGTG
>JAWWPE010000388.1:0-4023 GCA_033850895.1 Nocardioidaceae bacterium
TGAGAGTCTTCTTAGGCGCCACCCGTGATCCCTGCCGGCGCCGTCACGTGGCAGAGTCTTCCCGTGGCGATCTGGCGTGAGTACGAGGGTGCCGCCGTCGCGCCCTCCGACCACCCCACCCTGGTCAGCATCGGCAACTTCGACGGCGTACACCGGGGTCATCAGGCCGTGCTCGCGCAGTGCCGTACCCATCACGCGGAGCTTCCGATCGCCGCTGTGACGTTCGACCCCCACCCGCTCGCCGTGGTCGCCCCGGAACGCGCACCGCGACGACTCACCACGTTCGAGCGTCGCGTCGAGCTGCTCCGAGCACACGGCGCCGACGAGGTCCGGGTCTTGGCGTTCGACTCTGAGATGGCGAGCTGGAGCCCGGACGACTTCGTGCGCCGGGTGATCGTCGAGCAGCTGCACGCGGAGCTCGTGGTGGTCGGGGAGAACTTCCGCTTCGGGCACAAGGCGGCCGGAGACCTCGCATTCCTGCGCGAGGCCGGGGCACGGCACGGTTTCGACGTCGAAGGACTCGCGATCGTCAGTGACGGTGGCGCCCTGTCGTCGACCCGCGTACGAGAGCTCGTGGCGGCCGGCGATCTGCCTGGAGCGGCCCTCGTCCTCGGGCGTCCCCACGAGGTCAGCGGGGTGGTCCGGCGCGGCGACCAGCGAGGCCGCGAGCTGGGCTTCCCCACCGCCAACGTGCCGGTCGACGAGTCATACGCCGTGCCGCCCGACGGCGTCTACGCCGGCTGGTTGGTGCGGGGCGACGGTGAACGGCTCCCGGCGGCGATCTCGGTCGGTACGAATCCCACGTTCGACGGGGTCGAGCGGCGTGTGGAGTCATACGTGCTCGATCGCACCGATCTCGACCTCTACGGCGAGGCGATCCGGGTCGAGTTCGTCGAGCGGCTTCGTGGGATGGTCGCGTACGAAGGTGTCGAGCCGCTCATCGCCCAGATGCACGACGACGTCGCACAGACCCGGCGCCTCCTCGGTCTCTAGCCGCGGCGCAGCTCGCGTTCGATCGTCGCTGCCACGGCGCGCATGCCCGCGGTGTTGGGATGGAGCGGGAAGCCGTCGTCCTTGCGGGGGGTCGAGCCATTGGTCCAGGCCCTGGTGCCGGCGCAGGCGTCGTGACCGGCGGAAGCCCGGCGCATCGAGACGTACTCGACCCCGGCGTCCTTCGCGGCGCTCGACATCGCGGAGTCCAGCGCGCTCTCGGCGCCGGCCACGACAGGGAGGTCGGCCTTGCTGACCGGGAACGTGCTGCAGCCCTTGTCGGTGGGAGTCAGCCGGAGGTAGCCGACCAGGACGACCCGCGCGTGAGGGGCGCGGGCCTTGACCGCTTCGAGCGTGCCGGCAACAGCACGCCGGGTCTGCGCGAGGATCTGTGGCAGCTTGGAGGTGATGTACGGGCGGCACACGTCGCCGCTGTTGTTGGCGGTCTGCGCGCAGGTCTGGAACAGCGTTCCGAAGAGCCCTGAATCGTTGCCTCCGATGCCGACCGTGACGAGAGATGTCGACGACTTGACGGCCGCGACCTGGGCGATGGCGTCGGGGGTGCCCCGGACCGGGTGTTCCGCCGCACGCAGGACATTGGTCGTGGTGGCACCCGCGCAGCTGACGTCCTTGAACGAGGTGACCGCAAGATCGCGGGCGAGCACGGACGGGTAGTTGTGGTCGGAGCGGAAGCACAGCCCGGCAGCGCGCTCCTGGGCGGGGATGGCGGGGCCGGAGGTGTAGGAGTCGCCAAGCGCGACGTACGAGTCGAGGCCCTTGATCGGGTGCGTCGTCGGAGCCGGGGTGGACGACGCGCTCGGGGATGCCGCCGGCGCTGCATCGCTGCTGCCGTTGCACGCGCTGGTCGCCAGGGCCGCCAGCAATCCCACTATGGTGAGGAGCCGCCGAGTCGACATGCCCCGAGGCTAGCCGGGACGCGGTGAGCGCAGGCCGGGTCGCACCCATCGATTCGCTCGCGCCAGCCCCCCGCTGATACCCTGAATGTTGCCGTGTGATCGGCCACGGATTGATAGTGCCCCGGTGGACAAGCCCGGGCGCGCCGTGCAACGGAACCCAGAGGAGAAAAGTGTCGAAGAAGACTGCTGCGCCCACGGTTGCAGACCTTCCCAAGGAAGAAATCATCAAGCAGTACGCACTCAGTGACGGCGACACCGGATCCCCTGAGGTCCAGATCGCGCTGCTCACCGGCCGCATCTCGCACCTGACCGGCCACCTGCAGGAGCACAAGCACGACCACCACAGCCGTCGTGGTCTGCTGCTCCTCGTCGGTCAGCGTCGTCGTCTGCTCAACTACCTGCAGAACAACGACATCGAGCGCTACCGCTCGCTCATCGAGCGTCTCGGCCTGCGCCGCTAAGCCCCTGATGGCGGTCATCTCTTCCTGAGATGGCCGCCATCGTTCAACAACTGCATATCGAAAAACACCCATGACGAGAGAGCCCAGACCAGACGTGCTCGGTCCTCGGTAGTGGCCCTCGGGACATCCCCAGCGATGGTGGAGCCCGCAGGCCTCGATCGAAGACCGGCCCCAGTGACACCGTCCGGCGCCGTCTCGTCCCAATGAGCAGGCACATCGCCTGTGGAAGGGACTTCCATGTCCACAGAACCAACACTGCACACCGCCGAAACCGTCATCGACAACGGCAGCTTCGGCAAGCGCACCATCCGCTTCGAGACGGGCATCCTCGCCCAGCAGGCCGCAGGCGCGGTCTCGGCTTTCCTCGATGACGACACCATGCTGCTGTCGGCCACCACGGCCGGCAAGCACCCCAAGGAGCAGTTCGACTTCTTCCCGCTGACGATCGACGTCGAAGAGCGCATGTACGCCGCGGGTCGCATCCCGGGCTCGTTCTTCCGTCGGGAAGGCCGTCCGAGCGAGGACGCCATCCTCACCTGCCGGCTGATCGACCGCCCGCTGCGCCCGACGTTCAAGAAGGGCCTGCGCAACGAGGTCCAGGTCGTCATCACCGTGCTGGCGCTCAATCCCGACACCCCGTACGACGTGCT
Organism: Nocardioidaceae bacterium; assembly: GCA_033850895.1. Taxonomy (GTDB): domain Bacteria; phylum Actinomycetota; class Actinomycetes; order Propionibacteriales; family Nocardioidaceae; genus Aeromicrobium. Next base: position 3,019 of record JAWWPE010000388.1, read on the forward strand.
CGCGATCAACGCGGCGTCCGCGTCGACGCAGATCTCGGGCCTGCCGTTCACCGGTCCGGTCGGCGCCACCCGCGTCGCGCTGATCGACGGTCAGTGGGTCGGCTTCCCGACGCACAGCCAGCTCGAGAACGCCGTGTTCGACATGGTCGTCGCCGGTCGCATTGCCGACGATGACGTCGCGATCATGATGGTCGAGGCCGAGTCCACGGAAGCCACGTGGAACCTCGTCCAGGGCGGCGTCCAGGCGCCGACCGAGGAGATCGTCGCCGGTGGCCTCGATGCTGCCAAGGTCTTCATCAAGCAGCTGTGCGAGGCGCAGATCGAGCTCGCTGCCACGGCCGCGAAGCCGGTCCGTGACTTCCCGATCTTCCTCGACTACGAAGACGACGCCTACGAAGCGGTCAAGAACATCGCCTCCGGCCCGCTCGCCGAAGCCCTCAAGATCGTCAGCAAGGCCGACCGCGAAGAGCGTGAGTCCGAGATCAAGGCCGATGTCATCGACCAGCTCGGCGCGCAGTTCGAGGGTCGCGAGAAGGAGCTCGGCGCGGCAGTTCGCGCCGTGACCAAGTCGGTCGTCCGCGAGCGCGTCCTGCGCGAGAAGGTACGCATCGACGGTCGTGGACTCGCTGACATCCGTGCGCTGAGCGCCGAGGTCGGCATCATCCCGCGCGTCCACGGTTCGGCGCTGTTCCAGCGTGGTGAGACCCAGATCCTGGGCATCACGACGCTCAACATGCTCGGCCTCGAGCAGAAGCTCGACACGCTCTCGCCCGTGACGTCGGTCCGCTACATGCACAACTACAACTTCCCGCCCTACTCGACCGGTGAGACCGGCCGTGTGGGTTCGCCGAAGCGTCGCGAGATCGGCCACGGTGCCCTCGCGGGCCGTGCGCTGCTGCCCGTGCTGCCGACGCGCGAGGAGTTCCCCTACGCGATCCGTCAGGTCTCCGAGGCGCTGAGCTCCAACGGCTCCACCTCGATGGGCTCGGTCTGCGCGTCCACGAT
>JAWWPE010000408.1:0-5109 GCA_033850895.1 Nocardioidaceae bacterium
GATTGCTCACGTGTTACTCACCCGTTCGCCGCTCGTGTACTCCCGAAGGAGCCTTACCGCTCGACTTGCATGTGTTAAGCACGCCGCCAGCGTTCGTCCTGAGCCAGGATCAAACTCTCCGTTGAAACAGCTAAAGCGCTGTCAAACTTCAGTTCGACTCTGACAAACTATTTGCTGACAAATAAATTGTCGGAATTGATTCCATCGAGTTCTCGTACGAGCCGAAGCTCGTGCGAGTGGGTCTCGACGGGGTATTACTAATTAATCTCGTCGACTTTTGGCACACTGTTGAGTTCTCAAGGATCAGACGCACACCTCAACGTCAGCCTTTCGGCCTGAGTTTTGGGGCAACTCGTCTAACTTACACTGCTCGTTTTCACCGGTCAAACCGGGTCGGTCACAGTGTCTGGCTGCCAGCCCGAGCGACCGGCCTTTCGGCTTTTCGCTCCGTCGTGCTGTGCAACAAGAAGAACACTACGGGGCGGGATTCACGCTCGTCAAATCGGGTCCCTGTGGCTAGGGTCACACGCCTGCGAACCCCTGAAATGACGGCATTCAGGACACCGACACACCCGAAACGGAGCGCTTTCCCTTGCGTAGAACGACCCACTTGCCGTGCAGCAGGAGATCGGCCGACAGCACCAGATCCGGGTCCGTGATGCGCACGTTGTTGACGTAGGCACCGCCCTCGTCGATCGCGCGCCTTGCCGCCGACTTGCTGTCAACGAGACCGGCGGCGACGAAGGCGTCGACGACGGTGGGATTTGCGGCGCCCTCGAGGTCGACGGCGCCGGCCTCGCGGAGCGCGGCTGAAAGCGTGGGCTCAGGGAGCTCGGAGAGCTCACCGCGTCCGAACAGCGCTCCCGATGCCAGCTCTGCCGCCGACGTCTCCTCTGCGCCGTGAACGATCGTGGTGACCTCTGCCGCAAGCCGCCGCTGCGCGGCACGCAGGCCAGGCTTCTCGGCATGCTCCGCCTCGAGTGCCTCGATCTCGCCGAGGTCCAGGAAGGTGAACTGCCGGAGGTACTCCCCCACCTTGCTGTCCTCGGCCTGGATCCACGATTGGTAGAAGGCGTACGGACTCGTGAGGTCGGGGTCCAGCCATACGGTGCCGGACTCGGTCTTGCCGAACTTGGTGCCGTCCGCCTTGGTGATGAGCGGCGTTGCAAGTGCGTGCACCCGGTCGCCGTCGGCGCGTCGGATCAGCTCGACCCCGGCGGTGATGTTGCCCCACTGGTCGCTGCCGCCGGTCTGCAGGACGCAGCCGTGCCGCCGGTGCAGCTCGAGGTAGTCGAGCGACTGCAGCAGGACGTAGCTGAACTCGGTGTAGCTGATGCCCGACTCGAGCCGGCTGCTCACGACGTCGCGGGCCAGCATCCGGTTGACCGGGAAGTGCTTGCCGATGTCACGGAGGAAGTCGATCGTGCTGATGCCCGCCGTCCAGTCGAGGTTGTTGACGACCGTCGCGCCGTTGTCACCGTCGAACTCGACGAACCGGGAGACCTGTTCGCGGATCGTCCCGAGCCACGTGGCGACGGTCTCCTTGGTGTTCATGACCCGCTCGCCGGCCTCCTTGGGATCCCCGATGAGTCCTGTGGAGCCGCCGACCAACATCAGCGGCTTGTGACCGGCGAGCTGGAGTCGACGGGCGGTGAGGATCTGCAGGAGGTTGCCGATGTGCAGGCTCGGCGCGGTCGGGTCGAAGCCGACGTAGAAGGTGATGGGACCTTCGGACAACTCGGCGCGCAGGGCGTCGCGGTCGGTCGAGTGCGCGACGAGTCCGCGCGCGTCCAGGTCATCGAGTACGTGTGCCACGACGACGACCCTATGGCATCCGCCACGACGGAATAGCGCCACGCGGCGGGTCGTTGGGATCGTCATGACTGCAACCGTGAAGGTCGACATCTGGTCCGACGTGGCATGTCCGTGGTGCTTCATCGGCAAGCGCCGGTTCGAGACCGCCGCGGACGAGTTCCGCGCGGCAGGCGGAGAGGTCGAGGTCGAGTACCACTCCTTCGAGCTGTCGCCTGACACCCCGGTCGACTATGAAGGCAGCCACAGCGAGTTCCTGTCCAAGCACAAGGGCATCCCGACCGAACACGCGAGCCAGATGCTGGCGCAGATGACCGAGCTCGGCAAGACGGTCGGCATCGCGTACGACTACGACGCCCTCCACACCACCAACACGGTCCGGGCTCACCAGGTGCTGCACCTGGCGAAGTCGCACGGCAAGCAGCTTGAGATGAAGGAGCGCCTGCTGGCGGCGTACTTCGAGGAGGGTCGGCACGTCGGGCAGATCGACGAGCTGGCCGATCTCGCAGCAGAGGTGGGACTGGACCGTGTCGAGGTGCTCGAGGCACTCAAGACCGATCGGTTCCTCGACGACGTGATGGCCGACAAGGCGCAGGCGACGTCCTATGGCATCGATGGTGTGCCGTTCTTCGTGCTCGACGGCAAGTTCGGCATCTCTGGCGCGCAGGAGCCGGCGACGTTCGTCGATGCTCTGCAGCAGGCTGCGACGGCCGTGGCATGAGCAGGCCGCTGGAGATCCTCGGCGATGACACGGCTCCTGCGTGCGAGGACGGCGTGTGCGAGATCCCTGCGGCGCCCGTCAACCAGGACTAGGGAGCTCGCGGGCTTCGGCGATAGGCCGAGACCGTCGGATCGTCAGTGATCCAGAACCGCCACGGGACGTCGGCGGCCTTCGAGACCCCGACGCGCGGGCCGACGCTGATTTCCGGCGAGATGCCCACGGGTGGGCCGAGGCATACATCTCCGGATGTCCGGAGATTGGTGCCCAGGTCGGCCAGGGAGAGGCCCAACGCACTCGCGAAGTTGCCGGGTCCTCGCGCGAGAGCCACATCCTTTGCCGACGGCCCGCGCCTTTGTCGCGCGATCTCGACGCCGTCGACGATTTCTCCGGCCCGGATCAGGACGGCAGAGGCCTGCTCGGCCGGGCAGGTCACGATGTTGGCGCAGAAATGCATTCCGTAGGAGCGATAGACATAGAGCCGCCATGGTTCGCCGAACATGATCTCTGATCGCGCGGTCCGGGTGTACGCGTGCGACGCCGGATCGTCGCGGCCGTTGTAGGCCTCGACCTCGGTGATGCGGGCAACCACGCCGTGGCCGTGGAACGTACGGCCGAGGAGGGTGCGCGCTTCGGCGACGACCGGCGGTTCGGCCATGTCAGCCGAGTCGACCACGGAGCTCGGCGAGTTGTTCAGCCACCCTGGCCGAAGCGGTGCCGCCTCGAGAGTTGCGCGAGTCGAGCGATCCTTCGACGGTCAGCACATCGCGTACGCCCGGGGTCAGCAGCGGGGAGATGGCGGCGAAGTCGTCGTCGGTGAGGTCCCAGAGCTCGATGCCGCGTTGCTCGCAGACCTGCACGCAGGCACCGGAGATCTCGTGGGCGTCGCGGAACGGGACCCCTTCGCGCACCAGCCATTCGGCGATGTCGGTGGCCAGCGCGAAGCCCTGAGGTGCGAGCGATGCCATCCGCTCGGTGTTGAACGTCAGCGTGGCGATCATCCCGGTGAACGCTGGCAACAGGACCTGCAGCGTGTCGATGGAGTCGAAGACCGGCTCCTTGTCTTCCTGGAGATCACGGTTGTACGCCAAGGGCAGCGCCTTGAGAGTGGCCAGCAGGCCGGTCAGGTTGCCCACCAATCGGCCGGCCTTGCCTCGGGCGAGCTCGGCGATGTCGGGATTCTTCTTCTGCGGCATGATGCTCGACCCGGTCGAATAGCCGTCGTGCAGAGTGACGAAGTCGAACTCGCGGGTGTTCCAGAGGATGATCTCCTCGGCCAGACGGGAGACGTCGACGCCGATCTGGGCGGTGACGAACGCGAACTCGGCGACGAAGTCACGCGCGGCGGTGCCGTCGATCGAGTTGGCCGTCGAGTTGGTGAAGCCGAGGTCGGTGGCGACCTGCTGCGGGTCGAGGCCGAGTGAAGAGCCTGCGAGGGCACCGGATCCATAGGGCGAATCGGCGGCAACGCGGTCATCCCAGTCGGCGAGCCGGTCGAGATCGCGGACCAGCGGCCAGGCGTGGGCGAGCAGGTGGTGCGAGAGCAGAACGGGTTGAGCGTGCTGCAGATGTGTGCGACCGGGCATCGGCGCACCGAGGTGGGCTTCGGCCTGGTCGGCCAGGGCCGCGATCAGACCGCGGACGAGATCGGCGATCGCGGTGGCCTCGTCGCGGAGGTACATCTTGAACAGCGTGGCGATCTGGTCGTTGCGCGATCGACCCGCACGGAGTCGGCCACCGAGCTCGGGACCGAGACGCTCGAGCAGCCCCCGCTCGAGGGCGGTGTGGACGTCCTCGTCGTCGGGACGCGCAGCGAATTCACCACTCTCGACGTCCGCGGCCAGCGCGTCGATCCCGGCCAGCAGCGCATTGAGGTCCTCACGGCTCAGCAACCCCGCAGCCTGCAGGACGCCGGCGTGGGCACGCGATCCGGCCAGGTCATAGGGCGCGAGTCGCCAGTCGAAATGGGTCGATCGCGACAGCGCGATCAGCTCGGGTGACGGCCCGGACGCGAAGCGGCCGCCCCAGAGGGAGTTCTTGTCAGTCACGGGGTCTCCTTGGACGTCGACGTGGCCAGGGCCATGAGCCGGCGGGCCACGGCATCGCCGCCAAGCGGGTCCCGGCAGATCACCATCACCGTGTCGTCGCCGGCGATCGTACCGAGCAGGTCCTGTTGGTCAGCGTGGTCGACCGCCGACGCGAAGTATTGCGCGGCCCCCGGCGGAGTGCGCAGGATCACGAGATTGGCGGAGGCTTCTGCGCTCACCAGCAGCTCACGGCAGATACGGGCCAGACGTCCCTGAGCCGCTGCGCTGTCGGGTGCCGGCCGCGGGGTGCGGTCTCCCCCCTCGGCGGGCACGGCATAGACCAGTCCCCCGTCGGGGTGCCTGACTCGTACGGCGTCGAGCTCGACCAGGTCGCGGGAGATCGTCGAGGGGGTCGCGCTGACACCACGGCGGTCAAGCAGCTCGGCGAGGTCACCCTGCGAGCGTACGAGCTGGTGGCCGAGTAGCTCGACGATGAGCTGTTGGCGTGCGGTCTTGGTGTCAGAGACGGTCATGCCACTTCCTCCGCTCGTT
>JAWWPE010000437.1:0-2790 GCA_033850895.1 Nocardioidaceae bacterium
CCGGGTCGCCGAGCTTTGCGGGCGCCCCACCGGTGGCACCCGGCCTCTACCGTGACTCGATCCTGCCGGGGGAGACCCTGCTCTACCGCGTACCCGACGTCGAGTGGGGTCAGACACCGGTGTGCGACTTCACCCTCAAGCCGACACCGGCTGCCGCGTCGGCGCTCAACAGTGCTGGATATTCCGAGACCACCGGGGCCAGCATCTACAGCCCGATGAAGGCCGATGTGTCCGAGGCGAATGCGTCACTCAGCCGCGATGACTTCCGCGGCAACGCCGACGCGGTCGTGCACGTGGCCGGACCGCCGGTCAACTACCTCAACCGGCAGTCCGGGCAGAGGAGCATCGTGCCCGCCTCGCTCGACGGTAGCTACTACTGCGCGCTGACCCTGTTCACCTCCACGCCAACCGTCGACGAGAAGGTAGGCGAAGTACCCGTCCAGCTGGCCGTGGCGATCAACGGCACCGCCGGTCAGGGCGCTCCCTCGTACGTCAAGAAGCCCCCGTCGACCGATCCCAACGCTCCGGGCACCTCCGATGATGACGGAGGCAGCAATGCGGTGTGGCTGATCGGCGGAGTGGTCGTGGTGCTGGCCCTCCTCGCCGGCATCTGGGCCTGGCTCCGCTCCCGCAGGAAGCCGGACGCAGCCGTCTAGCAGACTGGCGGCGTGAACGCGCTGCTCGCCATCGTCGCCGTGCTCGGCGTCTCGGCGTCCGGACCGCTGATGGCGGGGGCTTCGGCACCCGCTCTGGCGATCGGGTTCTGGCGCAACGCGTTGGGCACCGCGGCGGTGGCGCCCTTCGCCGTCACGAACGCGCCGCGCGAACTGGCTCTGCTCGGGCGGACCGGCTGGCGTACGACGTTCTTCGCCGGCGTGATGCTTGCGCTCCATTTCGCGACGTGGTGCACGGCACTCAAGATGACGTCCGTCGCGGCGGCCACCGCGATGGTCAGCATGCAGGTCGTGTTCGTCGTCCTGATCGACCGGCTCCGAGGAGACATCGCGCCGCGGTCGGTCGTGGGCGGCATCGGCCTCGCAATCGCGGGGGTGCTGGTCATCACCGGCGTCGACTTCTCGCTCTCGGCGCGCGCCCTGGGCGGGGACCTCCTCGGGCTGGCCGGTGGCCTCACGGCGGCGCTCTACCTGATGGCCGGAAGCCGTGTACGGGAGCGCGTCTCAACCACGTCGTACACCGTGGCCTGCTACGGCATCTGCGCCGCGTCGCTCGCCGTCGCCTGCCTCGTGGGACAGGTTGAGATGGTCGACTTCACGGCGCACACCTGGCTGGCGATCCTCGGGGTGACGATCTGCGCGCAGCTGCTCGGACACTCCGTGCTCAACCACCTCCTGGCCGTCATGAGCCCGGGCCTCATCGCGCTGCTGCTCCTGCTCGAGGTCCCCGGAGCCGCGCTGCTGGCGGGCCTGTTCCTCGACCAGACGCCGCCGCTCGGCGTGTATGTCGGGCTCGCGCTGATCCTGGTCGGACTGGCGGTCGTGGTCCTGCGGCGTCCCCCGACCGACGCGGCGATCGCCGACTGAGGACGGTTCGCGGGTAATCAAGGTCACGACGACTGCGGGAGCCACCGGGGTTACTTCTCGGTAGAGTCAACAGGTCATCGCCGCAGCAACGCATAGGAGCCCACGATGGGTCGTCTCGTCAGCACCGAAGGCCTCACCGAAGAGCAGCAGGAGATCCTCAAGGTCGTCCGGCAGTTCGTCGAGAAGGAGATCCTGCCCGTCGCGACGGAGCTGGAGCACAAGGACGAGTACCCGACGGCGATCGTCGAGGGGCTCAAGGAGCTCGGCATCTTCGGCCTGATGATCCCCGAGGAGTACGACGGCCTCGGCGAGTCCCTGCTGACGTACGCGCTAGTCGTCGAGGAGATCGCCCGCGGCTGGATGAGCGTGTCGGGTGTCATCAACACCCACTTCATCGTGGCCTACATGCTGATGCAGCACGGCACCGAGGAGCAGAAGAAGAAGTACCTCCCCAAGATGGCCACCGGCGAGGTGCGCGGAGCGTTCTCGATGTCGGAGCCGGGCTGCGGCTCGGACGTCTCGGCGATCACCTCGAAGGCGGTCAAGGGCGACGACGGCAACTACACGATCGACGGCCAGAAGATGTGGCTGACCAACGGTGGCTCGTCCAATCTGGTCGCCGTGCTGGTCAAGACCGATGAGGGCAGCGACTCGGTCTACAAGAACATGACGACATTCCTGGTCGAGAAGGAGTCCGGCTTCGGCGAGACTGCCCAGGGCATCACGATCCCGGGCAAGATCGAGAAGATGGGCTACAAGGGCGTCGACACCACCGAGATGATCTTCGAGGGCGCCAAGATCTCGGCCGACCAGATCCTCGGCGGCGAGCCGGGCAAGGGTTTCTACCAGATGATGGACGGCGTCGAGGTCGGCCGCGTCAACGTCGGCGCCCGTGCCGTCGGCATCGCCAACCGGGCGTTCGAGCTCGGCATCGCGTACGCCCAGCAGCGCGCGACGTTCGGCAAGCCGATCGCCCAGCACCAGGCTATCCAGTTCAAGCTCGCCGAGATGGCCACCAAGGTCGAGGCCGCGCACGCCCTCATGGTCAACGCCGCGCGGCTCAAGGACGCCGGCAAGCGCAACGACGTCGAGGCTGGCATGGCCAAGCTGCTGGCGTCGGAGTACTGCGCCGAAGTGACCCAGGAGTCCTTCCGCATCCACGGCGGCTACGGCTACTCCAAGGAGTACGAGATCGAGCGGCTGATGCGTGAGGCGCCGTTCCTGCTCATCGGCGAGGGCACGTCGGAGA
>JAWWPE010000423.1:0-5061 GCA_033850895.1 Nocardioidaceae bacterium
GCCGGGCTGGCCCGCAAGATCGCCGACGCCGCCGAGCGCACCCGCACCAACAAGATCACGCCGGACGAGCTGTCCGGCGCGACCTTCACGATCACCAACCTCGGCAGCAACGGCGCGCTGTTCGACCCGCCGCTCATCAATCAACCGCAGGTGGCGATCCTGGGTGTCGGGGCGGTCGTCAAGCGACCCGTCGTCGTCACCGACGCGCAGGGCAGCGACAGCATCTCGGTGCGGAGCATGGCCTACCTGGCGCTGACGTACGACCACCGCATCGTCGATGGTGCGGACGCCGGCCGTTTCTTGACCGCCGTGAGGCAACGCCTCGAGGCAGGCTCGTTCGAGGCCGAGCTCGGTTCCTGATCCGATGCGTGTCGTCATCGGCGGGGCCTCGGGATTTCTCGGGTCTGCTCTGACCGAACACCTTCGTTCGGGCGGCCATCAAGTCACCCGGCTCGTACGGTCCGGTGAGTCAGCCGACGACGCCTCGCCGTGGGATCCCTCCGGCGGCCACGTCGACCAGTCGGTCATCGACGGTGCGGACGCGGTGGTCAACCTGTCGGGCTCGTCGATCTCGAAATGGCCACGAACGAAGGGCCGCAAGCGCGAGCTCCTGCAGTCGCGGCTCTGTGCGACCACGACTCTCTCGAAGGCGGTCGCCGCCGCGCCCAGTCCTCCGGCACTGATCTCTGGTTCGGCAATGGCGTGGTACGGCTCCGACCGTGGCGCGGAGGTGCTCACCGAAGCGAGCGCCCCGGGCGAAGGCTTCCTGGCGGACGTGGTTCACGCCTGGGAGGAGGCCGCCCAGCCGGCGGTCGACGGCGGCGCTCGAGTCTGCTTCGCCCGTACGTCTCTCGTGCTGGACGCCGACCACGGGATCCTCGCCCTGATGCTTCCGGCCTGGAAGCTCGGCGGCGGGGCCAAGCTGGGCGACGGCAGGCAGTACATGTCGCTGATCTCGCTCAACGACTGGCTGCGTGCTGTCACGTTCCTGATCGAGTCACCTGACGCCAGCGGCCCGTTCAACCTTGCGATGCCCGGCGCGAGCACCAATGCCGAGTTCACCGACGCGCTCGGCAAGGCCGTGCACCGCCCGACGTTCCTGGCCGCTCCCAAGTTCGCGCTCAAGGCCGCGTTGGGCGGCGCCGCCGACGACCTGCTGGGATCACTCCGGCTCTCCCCCGCCGCGCTGCTCGACGCGGGATTCAGCTTCGAGCAGCCGGACCTCACCTCCGTGCTCGCTGCCGCCGTCGGGCGATGAATCTTCCCGAGCCCGGCCTGACCGTTTCGGAAGCCGATCTCTTCGTCAGCTATCTCGACTACTTCCGCTCCGAGGTACGACGCAAGACCTCCGATCTCGACGCCGCAGCGCTGGGCACCAGTCGCCTGCCTTCGGGGTGGACGGCCGCCGAGCTCGTCTCGCACCTCGCCCACATGGAGCGCCGCTGGTTCGTCTGGGGGTTCCTCGGCGAACCCGTCGACTCACCGTGGGGTGACCAGGACGCAGACGGTCGATGGACCACGGACATGCCGATCGCCGAGCTGTTGGACCTCCTCGACCGCGGCGGCGAGCGGACCGGCCAGATCCTCGCCACCCACGAGTTGACGAGCCAGGCCGCTACTGGTGGTCGATTCGGCGCCGAGGACCCGCCGCCCAACCTTCTGGGCATCGCGTTCCACGTACTCCAGGAGTACGCCCGGCACGCCGGTCACCTCGACGTCGTACGAGAGCTCACCGACGGCAGCACCGGCGAAGGCTGACCGTCAGCCGATTCGCCACCCGCCGGACGTACGCACGAGGGTGATGTGGTGCTTCGTCGGCAGGTCCCTCGGAAGCGTCCGGGACGTGCCGTCAGCCCACACGAGCTTCGCCGCAGCCAACCGGTCGAGCACGACGAGGTCGACCCGTCGCCGCGACGAATACCGGACGCGGCACGACAGCAGCGTCAGGTCGGCCCCCGCCACCCGTCCGCCGCGCTTCGCGTAGGCACGGATCGCAGCGGCATCGACCTGCGCACTGGCGCTGCCCGGCGCATACACGCGATCCAGCATCGACGGGTCGCCCGCAGCGAACGCCTCCGCCCGGTCCCGATCCAGATCTTCGAGCACCCCGGACCAGTGCACCGTGGGTGACGAGGCGAGCGAGCTGAGCAGGGTGATCAGGACCGACAGCCAATTCATCCGTGCATGGTGCCCCGGTCGTCCCGCGCGGCGCCGGTCTGTGTCCACAGCCGGGATACGCTGGAGGGGTGAACGGCTTGCAGATCATCGATGGTTGGTACGGCGATCAGGCGATCGACTATGACGATGCCTGGGAGATACAGCGCGGCCATCACGCTCAGCGAGTAGCAGACGAGATCGGCGACGTCGCGCTGTTCCTCGAGCACCCACCGGTCTACACCGCCGGCCGCCGCACCGAGCCGCACGAGCGACCCTTCGACGGGACCCCGGTCATCGACGTCGATCGGGGCGGCAAGATCACATTTCACGGTCCCGGGCAGCTGGTCGGCTATCCCATCACCAAGCTGCCGTCCCACGTGTTGGTCGTCGACTACGTACGTCGCGTCGAGGAAGCGCTGATCCGCGCGGTAACCGATCTCGGCGTCGCAACCGGGCGCGTGCAGGGCCGCTCCGGGGTGTGGCTCCCGGCTGGCGCAGGCCGTCCCGAGCGCAAGATCGCAGCGATCGGCATACGGGTGTCACGAGGTGTCACGATGCACGGCTTCTCACTCAACGCCGACGTCGATCTGGACTACTACGAAAGGTTCGTCCCCTGCGGCATCGCCGACGCGGGAGTGACCTCTTTGAGCGCTGAGCTCGGTCGTGACGTGACCGTGCCGGAAGCCGCCGCCGCGGTTGCTCCTCACCTGGTCGAGCTGCTCGACTGGCAGGCATACACGCCGTCGCCGGACCTCGTACGAGACGACCGTCCCAGCGTGCCGGTGCTGGGTCTCGCCGTTGGCTCGCAGGCGTAGGCTGGATGCTGTGACGATCGCTCCTGAAGGCCGCAAGATGCTGCGGCTCGAAGTCCGCAATGCGGAGACCCCCATCGAGAAGAAGCCCGAGTGGATCAAGACCCGGGCGAAGATGGGTCCCGAATACACCGAGTTGATGAATCTGGTGAAGGGCGAGGGCCTCCACACGGTCTGTCAGGAAGCCGGCTGCCCCAACATCTTCGAGTGCTGGGAAGACCGCGAGGCCACGTTCCTGATCGGCGGCGAGCAGTGCACGAGGCGCTGCGACTTCTGCCAGATCGACACCGGCAAGCCCGACCCGATCGACCGCGACGAGCCGCGCCGGGTGGCCGAGAGCGTGCAGAAGATGCAGCTCCGCTACGCCACCATCACCGGCGTCGCTCGCGATGACGTGCCCGACGGTGGCGCCTGGCTGTATGCCGAAACGGTCCGCAAGATCCACGAGCTCAACCCCGGCATCGGCGTCGAGAACCTCATCCCCGACTTCAACGGCATCCCCGAGCTGCTCGAGCAGGTCTTCGACAGCCGCCCCGAGGTGCTGGCGCACAACGTGGAGACCGTTCCGCGCATCTTCAAGCGCATTCGCCCGGCGTTCCGCTACGACCGTTCACTCGACGTCATCACCCAGGCCCGCGACTACGGCTTGGTCACCAAGTCCAACCTCATCCTGGGCATGGGCGAGACCCGCGAAGAGATCTCGCAGGCGCTGCAGGACCTGCACGACTCCGGCTGCGACCTGATCACGATCACCCAGTACCTCCGCCCGTCCAAGCGGCACCACCCGGTCGAGCGCTGGGTCAAGCCTGAGGAGTTCGTCGAGCTCAAGCACGAGGCCGACGAGATCGGCTTCGCCGGCGTCATGTCTGGGCCGCTCGTACGTTCGTCCTACCGCGCGGGCCGGCTCTACCAGCAGGCCATCGAGTCCGGACGCGGCAGCGCCGCGATCCGCGTCGCGCCGTAGACTGGCCGACATGTCGAACGCCACCCCCGAAGCACCCAAGGGCCGCCTGCGCCAGATGCGCCAGGCGTACGCCATCACCAAGAAGAGTGACCGCAACATCGGTTTGATCCTGTTGCTGACGTTCCTCGTCGTGGGCGGCGTGATGGCCGGCGTCATGTACGTCCTGTTCGGCCACAGCACTCTCGGGCTGATCACGACCGCGCTGTTCGGTGCGCTGACCGGCATCCTCGGCGCGCTCATCGTGTTCGGTCGCCGCGCCGAGAAGGCCGCATACGCGCAGGTCGAGGGCCAGGTCGGTGCCGCCGCAGGAGCCTTGCAGATGCTCCGCAAGGGCTGGGACACCAAGCCGGCCGTGGCGTTCAACAAGAGCCAGGACGTCGTGCACCGCGTCGTCGGCCGCCCGGGCATCATCTTGGTCGGCGAGGGCAACCCCAACGCCGTACGCAATCTGCTCACCGCCGAGAAGAAGAAGCATGCCCGCATCGGCGGCGAGACCGTACCCGTGATCGACATCGTGGTCGGCAACGGTGAGGGCGAGGTCAAGCTGACCAAGCTGCTCAAGCACATCCAGAAGCTGCCCAAGAACATCAAGCCGGCCGAGATGACGTCGGTGCTCTACAAGCTCAGGGCCCTCGACGCGATGCGTCCGGCCGCGCCGATGCCCCGCGGCCCGGTGCCGACCAGCATGAAGGGCTCGCGCAAGGCCATGCGCGGCTGATCCTCGGCTAGAGGCTCATCCCCGCGGGCTCGTTGCCGGTGTCAGGGTCGATCAGCATCGCCCAGCGGACCGTCCAGGTCAGCACCGGACGCGGATGCGCCACGTAGCGTGGCACGACCACATCGCCCGTCAGCGGATTCGCTGTGGTGACCGTGCGCGGATCCGGTCCAGTGATGAGCGGACCACCGAGACTCCCCGGATCCACAGCAGATCTGATCTTCGCGACCGCGACGATCGCCCACATCAGCCGATGGTCCACGGCCGGACGGATCGACCACCGGCCGGTCCTGACGTCGAAGAACTCCTTGCCCGTGGCAAGCGTTGTCACCCGGGTCAGAGCGGCTTCCGTCACCCGAAACTTGCTGCCCGGGTGGTTCGCGATCGCGATCGCCTGACTCCGCGAGATCGTC
>JAWWPE010000027.1:0-2792 GCA_033850895.1 Nocardioidaceae bacterium
AGTCGGGGGATCCCGATGTCATCAAGGAGGACATCCTCGAGGGCATGACGGCGGTGGTCACCGTCCGCCTCGCCGAACCGCAGTTCGAGGGCCAGACCAAAGAGGTCCTCGGCACGCCCGCAGTCACGAAGATCGTCAACCAGGTGGTGTCGCGAGAGCTCAAGGCATTCCTGACGTCCAACAAGACAGCCCAGAAGGCCAAGGCCCGCCTGGTCATGCAGAAGGTCGTGGACGCGTCGCGCACCCGGCTCGCAGCCCGTCAGCAGCGTGACACCCAGCGGCGCAAGAACGCCCTGGAGTCGAGCGCCCTGCCGGCGAAGCTGGCCGACTGTCGCAGCAATGACGTCGAGCGGTCCGAGCTGTTCATCGTCGAGGGCGACTCGGCGTTGGGCACCGCCAAATCGGCCCGCGATTCAGAGTTCCAGGCGCTGCTGCCGATCCGCGGCAAGATCCTGAACGTCCAGAAGGCCAGCATCGGCGACATGCTCAAGAATGCCGAGTGCTCGTCGATCATTCAGGTCGTCGGCGCGGGGTCGGGTCGCACGTTCGACGTCGACGCCGCCCGCTACGGCCGCATCATCTTCATGGCCGACGCAGACTCCGACGGCGCGCACATCCGCTGCCTGCTCGCGACGCTCTTCTTCCGCTACATGCGCGAGCTCGTCGACGCGGGCCGGGTCTACACCGCCGTGCCCCCGTTGCACCGCATCGAGCTGATCAATCCCAAGAAGGGGCAGGAGAAGTACGTCTACACGTACTCCGACCCCGAGCTCGTGCGGAAGCTCGCCGAGCTCCAGCGCAAGAACATTCGCTGGAAGGATCCGGTGCAGCGTTACAAGGGCCTCGGTGAGATGGATGCCAGTCAGCTGGCAGAGACCACGATGGACCCCCGACATCGCACCCTGCGGAGGTTGACCGTCGACGACGGTGAGGCCGCGGCCGAGGTCTTCGAGCTGCTGATGGGCAATGAGGTGCCACCCCGCAAGGAGTTCATCGTGCAGGGTGCGTACGAGATCGACGCCGACATGATCGACGCCTGACTCAGGTGACCGGCTGCAACAGACCGGTGTCGACGTCGTAGATGAATCCGCCGACCAGGATGTCCTGGGAGATCAGTGGGTGCGACTGGACGCGATGCACGTCGGCTCGGACCGTCGCCTGTTGATCGGTGATGGCGCCGAGGGTCATCCAGGAGGCGTCGGTGCCGGCGCTCTCGCCGACCCGGGCCTTGAGCTCGTCCTCGGTCGAGCTCGCCATGGCGCAGCGGGTGTGCTCGACGACGAGAATCCGCTCGACCTGGAGCAGCGTGACACCGAGCACGAGCGCCACGAGCGCCTGATCGGTCACCCGGCCGCCCGGATTGCGCAGGATCTTCGCGTCGCCGGGCTCGAGCCCGATCATCCGCAACGGGTCGATCCGCGAATCCATGCAGGTCACCATGGCAACGCCTGCGTGGGCGATGCCATCGAAGCCGGAGAGGCCGAATTGTTCGGCGTACGAGTTGTTGGCTGCGAGCAGGTCGTCGAAGTCAGGCATGGCTCCTAGGCTAGCCATCGTCGCGGAGCAGCAGCAGGGCGAGGGCCGCCGCCACGACTGCACAGACGGCAGCGCCGACGAAGACGGTGTGCAGCTGGGTGATGCCGGCATCGCGTACGGCGTCCTTGTAGGCCCGGCAGGCAGTCGCCGCGCCACCACACAGCTGCTGCGCCGGTGGGATCTTGTCCGACGCCGAGTAGAACGCCCGCAGGCCGATCGTGGTCAGCGCCGAGATGCCCAGCAGCATGCCGACCATGCGGGCCACGATCAGCAATGCAGAGGCCACGCCGTGCACGGCGTCGGCGGTGTGGGCGAGCAGTGCGGCGTTGACCGGAGCGATCGCCAGGCCGAAGCCAAGGCCGCCGAGCAGGAGCGAGAACGTCACGGTCGGGTGGTTGAGCGATGTGGCATCCCACGTGCTCATGTGCGCGAACGCCGCTGCGCTGCACAGCATGGCGACCGGCGTCAGGATCTGGGCCGGGACCCGGCGCAGCAGCCAGCCACCGAGCACCGCGCCGACCGGCAGCGCGACCAGGAATCGTACGAGCACGAGGGCCGCGTCGAGTTGGGAGTCGCGATAGACCGTGAGGCGGGCGAAGAACGGGATGTCGACCAGCGCGGCGATCAGCGAGGCGCCGATGAAGAACGACACGACCAACGCACCCCACGCAGGCGTGGCACTCAGCGCATTGCGCGGGATCAACGGCTGGTCGACTCGATGCTGGCGGAACCAGAAGCCGACGAACGCGATCACCGCGACCGGGATCAACCACGGCGCCTGCGCGGAAATGGCGCCCTTCTCGGGCTCGGCCGAGGCGAACGTCACGATGATGGCGCCGAGGGCCGTGGTCAGCAGCAGTGCGCCCCAGACGTCTGTCTGTCGCGCGAGATCGGGCCAGCCACGCCACCCGACCAGCGGATGCTTCGCGGTGGCCTCGCGGAGCAGGAACAGGGCCAGCAGTCCGTACGTCGTCAGGGCCAGAGGAGTGAGCCAGCGTGAGTCGCCGGTCACCGGGAGGAACGCCAATCCTGACGTGACGCCCTGCACGAGCCGCCGCGGCTCGAGCATGACCAGAGTGACGCCGACGAGGGTGAGCAGTCCGAGGCCGATCCCCAGGAAGTCGGGATACGTCGAACGTGGAGCGCGGACCCGGTCTGGAAACCGCTGACCGAGCATTGCCGCGGCCAGCACCAGGCCGATCGCGCAGTTGAGCCAGAAGATGTCACGCCAGTCACCGAAGGCCAGTACCACGGCG
>JAWWPE010000041.1:0-20906 GCA_033850895.1 Nocardioidaceae bacterium
TATCGAGCCGAGAAGCGCGGGGTCACGCTCCGCCACCTGCTGACCCACACCTCCGGGCTGCCTGAGATCTGGGACGGTTGGCACGCATACGTCGAGGGCGAAGGTACGCCGGACGCCGGGTGGCTCCCGCGCGATCGGGCAGCGGTGCTCCGGTCGATCGCCGGACTGCCCCTCGCGGGGCCCATCGGCTCGTACGCCTATTCCTGCGTCGGCTACATCACCGCGATGACCTGCGCGGAAACTGCGACGGGACGCAGGTGGGACTCCCTGGTCGCTGAGCAGGTGCTCACGCCGTTGGGCCTCGCTGACACCGCATTCGTGCCTGCGGGACCGGTCGCCCCGACGGAGTTCCAGCCGATGCTCGGCCGGGGTCTCGTACGCGGAGTCGTCCACGACGAGACCGCGTACTCCCTCGACGGCATCTCGGCCAACGCCGGGCTGTTCTCCACGATCGCTGACCTGCGTCGATTCGGCGAGTCGATGCTTGACGGCTTCACCGAACTGCTCAGCGAGGACTCCTCGCGTGGCTTCCTGACCGATCAGCTACCGGTCGTGCTCACCGGCGAACCACCGGATTGGGGTCAGGCGCTCGGGCCGCGGATCGGTCAGGACAGCTGGATGACGCCAGGGTTCCGGACGGCGAGGGGGCACACCGGTTTCGTCGGCACGTCGCTGCTCGTCGAGCAGGAGCGCCGCGTCGTGGTGGCGCTGCTCGCCAACCGGGTCCATCCGTCCCGCGACCTCTCCGATGGCAATGTCGTACGCACACTGGTTCACCGAGCCGTGCTGGCAGGCCTCGAGGAGTAGCCGAGGGTGTGAACGCTGCGTGATCGGCGATGGGCTGTGACCGGCGTCACGCGCTACGCTTCCGGCGTGCGACTCGACAACGTGTTGTGGATGCTGACGGCGCTGGCTGCAGTTGTCGTGCTCCTCACCCGTATGCGGCTGTCCGCGAACGCCCGACAGTCCGGCCACGCCCAGGTGCCGTCGTGGGTGCTCAACTCCCACGTCGTGCTCGGTGTGACCGCGTTGGCGCTGTGGGTCACGTACCTCACCTCACCGCACGACCTGCTCGGCCTCGTCTCCTTGGCGGTGTGGTGGCTGGAGGTCGTGGTTGGCATCCTCATCCTGCTGCGCTGGCTACCCGGCGGCGGCCGACACGCGTCGGAGTCGGTCGACGACAGCTGGGCGCAGGGACCTTCGCTGTCGATCCTCGGCCATGTCGGCCTGCTGCTCGGGGTCGCGTTCTTCACGTACTGCGTGCTCACCAACAAGATCACCTGACCGAGGCCCGTCGCTCTCCCGTTCGCGGGTGCACAACCCTCGAAGCGGCTCGGACCGATCGCCCGTCCTATGCTCGACCGACGGCGAACACACCTCAGCGGAAGGCAATCACGTGGGAGAGCTCGTACGACTCGAGGTCAGCGACGGCGTAGGGACGATTCGCCTCGACCGCCCCAAGATGAACGCACTGAATGCGCAGATGCAGGACGAGATCGTTGCCATCTGCGCCGAGATCGAGTCACGTGACGACGTGAGTGCTGTCGTGGTCTACGGCGGTGAGCGGGTGTTCGCCGCCGGCGCAGACATCAAGGAGATGTCGGCAATGAGCCGCGACGACATGGAGTCGCACGGTCAGCTCCTCCAGGCCTTCACCAGGTCGCTCGCTGCCCTCAGCAAGCCCACGATCTCCGCGATCACCGGCTTCGCCCTCGGCGGCGGGTGTGAGGTCGCCTTGGCGACCGACCTGCGGTTCGCCGCAGACAATGCGAAGCTCGGCCAGCCGGAGATCCTGCTCGGGATCATCCCCGGCGCCGGCGGCACCCAGCGCCTGGCGCGACTGGTCGGAGCGGCGAAGGCCAAGGACCTGATCTACACCGGTCGCTTCATCGACGCCCAGGAAGCGCTGGCGATCGGGCTCGTCGACCAGGTGCATCCCGCCAACGAGGTGTATGACAAGGCGGTCGAATGGGCGAAGCAATTCGTGGGCGGGGCCACAGTGGCGCTGCGTGCCGCCAAGCGCGCTATCGACGCAGGTCTCGACGGCACCCTCGAAGATGGGCTCGAGATCGAACGTGCCGAGTTCACCAATCTGTTCGCCACCGACGACCAGAAGATCGGGATGACCTCTTTCATGGAGAACGGTCCAGGGCAGGCGACCTTCACCGGCAGGTAGAACCCATCTCTCTCGATCCTTTCGCGAAGGGTGACTTCGAGAGGGGTCGGATCGTTGGACCTGCTGTGTGTGGTGCTAGGCAACCACCGTGTCCGACCCAGATGCGCGGCGCTTCAAGAGACTTCGTACGGCGCGGCAAGTCACGTGACAGGCGGGACGCATGGGGCATACTGATCCACGACGTGTCATCAGAGCTGTAGATGAAAGGGAGTCATGACCGACTCAGAGTCCGACCAGCCGATCGAGCGTCGACGGGCCGACCCATTGCAGGTCGCCGCGGACATGCTGGGCGAAGGAAATAGCGAGACCCCCCAGGACGCGCCCTCGCGCGATTCGGAGCGTTCCGACGAGGGTTCCGCCGACGACAGCCCACGCGCGCGCCGCGCCGCCGCCAAGGCGGCCCGCCAGGCCGCCATCGAGAAGCGTCGGGCCGAGCGGTCATCCGCCAAGGCATCGGCGTCATCCAGACGGCACTCCAATCGTGGAAATGACGCGGAGGAGGGGCGAGCCAAGACCCTCGCCGAAAAGCTTGAGGAAGCACGAGGAGCGGTTTCCACGCCTCCGGACAGCCCCGAAGCCCCGCAGACAGACGACGACAAGCCCACGGCGACCGAGCCGGCGCCCGAAACCCGCCCGGCCGAGTGGGCCGCAGCTGGGGCTCCGACGGCCGCGGACTTCTCCACTGACGCCCCCGAGGACGAACCCCATGCCGATCCGCAGCAGGATCATCCGCTCGAGGCCGCGCTGGTCATCGCCGAGGACGCCACGTCCACCGACGAGCCTCAGGTGATCACCTTCGATCAGCCGGCAGAAGAGCCGGCAGAGGTCGATCGAGTCGACGAGCCCGCGCCTGCGGCCGACCATGCTCCTCAGGAGCCGAGCCGCGAGCCCCAAGGTGAGTCTGAGCCCGAAGAACTCACCGTTCCCCCCGCAGACGCGCCGATGAGCACATTCGCTGAGAAGCTCGCAGCGGCGAGTGCCGCAGCACAGCAACGCGTCGCTGCGGCCCGTGCCGAAGCTGCGCGGCTGATGCAGGAGGCCGCTCGCGAGCGTGCCGAGGTGACTGCTCGCCTGTCCGCAGACGAAGCCGCACAGCGCGAGGTCAGCAATGCCAAGCTCCTCGCCGCCGAGCAGGCTGCTGCTGAACGCGTCAGTGCGGCTCGGCAGGAGGCCGATCGTGTCTCCGCCGACATCGAGCGCGAGCGCGAGGCTGCCTCCATCAAGATCGCCGAGCTGCAGCGTGCTGCGGACGCCCGAGTGGCTGCCGCCAAGGAGGACGCCGACCGCCAGGCCATGAGGCGCATCGAGGAGGCCAAGGCTGAGGCGCAGCGCCTCGCTCAGGCCGCCGAGGCCGAGGCGAAAGCTACGGCGGAGCGCCGGATGGCCGAGTCTGAGAAGGCGGCCCAAGAGGCAGCGGCTCGCCGGCTCGACGCGGCCGAGAAGGACGCCGAGCGTCGCATCGCGGAGGCAACCGCCGCGGCCGACAAGGTGGCCGCGCAGGCCGCCGCCGACCGTGAAGCGGCCCTCGCGCAGCTGGCCAAGGAACGCGAGGCGGCAGAACAGCGTCTCGCTGAGGTCAAGGGCGAAGCCGATCGCATCGTCAAGGAAGCCGAAGAGGCGTCGGCGCGTCACGTCGCCGCTGCGAAGGCCGAGGCCGAGAAGTACGCCCAGGAGACCGCCGCCGAGCGCGTTGCGATGGCCGTACGAGTGTCCGATGCCGAGCGTGAGGCGGCCGAGAAGCTCGTGGCCGCCAAGGTCGAGGCCGACCGTTACGCCGCAGAGGCAGCGCGTCGCCACGAAGAGGCAGCCGCCGAGCTGGCCCGTGAGCGGGACGAGGCCAAAGCGCTGGTCGAACGCGCCAACGAAGAAGCCGACAAGCTCGCTCGCGAGGCCGAGGCCGAACGTGCCGAGGCGGCACGAAAGCTCGCCGAAGCCGAGCGCACCGCCGCGGAAAAGGTTCGCGTCGCCGAAGCGGAAGCCGAGCTCGTCGCGGCCAACGCCGCCGAGGCCGCACGGGTTGCCGCCGACGCGCGCCAGGTCGCCGAGCGCAAGCTGGCCGCCGATGTGGAGGCTGCGCGACTCGATGCGGAGCGCAAGATCGCCGAGGCCGAGAAGGACGCCAGCGATCGCGTGGCAGCTGCCGAGGCGGAAGCGAAGAGGTTGGCGGAGCGTTCGGTCGCGGACGCCCAGCAGCGCGTGGCACATGCGCAGGCCGAAGCCGAGCGCATGACGGCGCAGTCCAAGCGCGACGCCCAGGAGCGTCTCAGCAAGGCAGTTGCCGCAGCGCGGGTTGCCGCCGAGGAGAAGCTGCAGGAAGCAGAGCGTACGGCGTTGGAGTGGGTGGCCGCCGCCGAGGCTGAGGCCGAGCGAGTTGCTCAGGAACACATCGTGATGGCCAACCACACGGCCGGCGAGACGCCGCTCGAGGCGCCCGCACCGCTCGTCGATGAGTATGTCGACGAGTCATCTGAGAGTCAGCACGATTCTGACCTGACGCCCGAAGAGGTGAGTGACGAGTCCGGGGCCCTCGCCCCCACGATCAAAAAAAGAATCGTCCGCCGCAAGTAGCTTCATGACGGCTGGGTCGATCGTCGCTGACATCGACTCGGATGAGTCCGACAGCGATAACGCTGAGTCCGAGCTGGTCAGTCGCCGACAGCTGAAGGCGGAGGCCAAGGCCGCCGCACGGGCTGAGCGCGACGAAGCCCGCGCGGCGCAGGTTCAGGATGACGAGTCGGCCACGGCCGACGACGGCGAGGCCCGCGCTGCCCAGGAGGCAGCACGCGAGCAAGCCCGAGCCAACGAGCAAGCCGAGCGCGACGCCTCTCGCCAGGCCGATCGAGAGGCGCGGGCCGAGGCGAAGGAAGCCGCTCGGGTCGCCCGTGAACAGGCGAAGCGAGCCAAGGTCGAGGCCAAGGAGCAGGCTCGGCGAGAGCGTAAGCAGGCACGCAAGGCGGCCGCAGCTGGTCGACGCGAGCGCCGCAACGTCGCCGACGAGGTCACCCCGCCTCCCATGGCGCCCTTCAGTGCCACCCCGATCGCGGACGCGCTGGCGGCTGAGTTCCCGTTGCCTGAGCGTCCGATCTCCGACATGGCCGATCGCGAACGCGAGATCCGGCAGCACGACGACGACGAGGAGCGGGCCAAGGCCGAGAACAGCAGGTCAGCGCGGCGCGCGAAGGCGGCCGAAGCCAAGGAAGCCAGCCGTCGAGCTCGTGACGAGGCCAAGGCGGCGAAGGCTGCCGCGAAGGCCGAAACGCGCGAGGCGAAGGCTGCCGCGAAGGCCGAAGCGCGCGAGACCAACAGGGCCGCCAAGGCCGGGGCGCGCGAGGCGAACAAGGCCGCCAGGGCCGAGGCGCTGGCCGCGCGTGCCGCGGTGAAGGACGACGGCGTCACCGCGCGCACGGACGAATCGGCCGGGCCGGAGAAAGCCGAAGCCGAAACGGTCGAAGCCGAAGAGACCACGGCCGAAACGACCGCAGCCGAACAGATCGAAACCGGATCACCCGAAGCCGAGTCGGAGTCCACGGCAACGCGCGACGAGCCCGACGAGTCGAACGGGACCTCGCGGATCGAACAGGAGATCGCGAAGGCCAAGGAGCGCGCGGAGGCCCAGGCTGCGCAGGACGAGGCCGATGCCAAGTCGCGCGCCGTGGAAGAAGCGGCCGCCCGCGACCGCGCAGAGGCCGAGGCGAAGGCCCGCGAAGCCAAGGAGGAAGCCAAGGCTGAGGCGCGCCGTCAGCGCGACGCGGCCAAGGCTGAGGCCGCGGAGGCGAAGGAGAACGCCCGCCGTGAGCGCGACGCCGCCAAGGCTGAGGCCGCTGCGGCAAAGGAAGAGACCCGCCGTGAGCGCGACGCGGCCAAGGCCGAGGCCGCTGCCGCAAAGGAAGAGGCCCGCCGTGAGCGCCACGCCGCCAAGGCGACAGCCAGGGCCGCCGAAGCCGAAGTCACGACGAGGTCCAAGGCTGATGACGACGACATCGTCGAGGCTCCCCGGGAGCCCAAGGTTCCCCTCGCCCAACGACTGCGCCGGAGTCTCGGCACGGAGGACGCGGACCCCGGCGCACCCGCCGGCGCCAAGAGCCGCAATGCCCTGGCCGTGCTTGCAGTCGTCCTCGGGTCGTTGGGTTTCATCTGCTCGGTGATCCTGGCGATCGGAGCGTTCCTGGTCGCCCTGAGCCCGCACAACACCAGCGCCGTGTTCGACAAGATCTCGTCGGTGTGCGACTTCCTGGTCGGTCCGTTGCGTGACGTGTTCAGCTTCTCCGGTGTCAACGGGGACAGCAAGGACGCCCTCGTCGCCTGGGGCCTTGGCGCACTCGGCTATCTCATCGTCGGCCTGTTCGCGCAGACGTTCCTGCGGTCCCACGCCGAGGACTGATTCATCCCGGGTTTGGTGTGACCTAACCCATGCCGACATGGCTCGCCCGCGTTGCTACCAATAGGTAACATTCGGATGACGATGGGTCACCAGTTGTCGGCGCCGTACGCCGTGGGATGGTGACTCTGTCCCCAACAGTCGCAGCGCCCGCTCGGGTGCCGCGCCCCGGATTCACAGGAGGGTCCTCGTGACCAAAATCGTTGTCGCGGTGAAGTATGTCCCCGACGCCACGGCGAATCGTTCGTTCAGCTCAGACAACACCGTCGACCGCGCAGGCGTTGACGGCTTGCTGTCCGAGCTCGACGAGTACGCGGTTGAGCAGGCTCTGCAGATCGTCGAGGCAGGCGAGGGTGAGGTCACCGTCTTGACGGTCGGCCCCGACGACGCGGCCGATGCGATCCGCAAGGCCCTGCAGATGGGTGCTGATTCCGGCGTCCACGTCAAGGACGACGCGATCCACGGTTCAGACGCCTTCGCGACCTCGCTCGTGCTGGCCGAAGCGATCAAGAAGCTCGACTACGACCTGCTGGTCTTCGGCATGACGTCGACCGACGGCGGCATGGGTGTCGTTCCGACCCTCGTTGCCGAGCGCCTCGGCATTCCGGCGGTGACGTACGCCTCCGAGGTCACCGTTGACGGCGACACGGTCAAGATCCGCCGCGACGGCGACACCGCCGCTCAGACGATCGAAGCCTCCGGCAAGGTCCTGGTCAGTGTGACCGACCAGACCGGTGAGGCCCGTTACCCGTCGTTCAAGGGCATCATGGCCGCCAAGAAGAAGGACGTTCAGGAGTGGACGCTGTCCGACCTGGGCGTCGACGCCGCCAGTGTCGGCCTCGACAACGCCTGGACGAAGGTCGAGTCGTTCGAGCCCCGTCCGGCGCGCACCGCCGGCGAAATCGTCACCGACGAGGGAGATGGCGGCACCAAGCTCGCCGAGTTCCTCGCCTCCAAGAAGTTCGTCTGAGAAGGAACTGACCCATGACTGAAGTTCTCGTTGTCGTCGACCATGTCGACGGTGCCGTTGCCAAGCCGACCCTCGAGCTGCTGACTCTCGCCCGCCGCATCGGCGAGCCGTCCGCGATCTACTTCGGCGGCGGCGACGTCCCCGCCGTGCTCGCTGAGTATGGCGCCGAAAAGATCTATCAGCTCGACGACGCCGTCTATGCGGACTACCTGGTCGGGCCCAAGGCGGAGGCGATCGCCAAGATCGTCGCCGACTCGTCCCCGGCCGCTGTGCTGATCCCCTCGAGCGCTGAGGGCAAGGAGATCGCGGCCCGCGTCGCGCTCAAGTCCGAGTCGGGTCTGATCACCGACGCCGTGGACGTGACCGCAGAAGGTGGCACGACGCAGTCGGTGTTCGCCGGCAACTTCACCGTGCAGTCCTCGGTCACCAAGGGCGCCCCGGTCATCACGGTCAAGCCCAACTCGACCACTCCTGAGGCGACCGCTGGTGCCGGCACCGTCGAAGCCGTCACGGTCGACATCTCCGACGCCGCCAAGGGCGCCAAGATCACCGCCTCCAACGCCAAGGAAGCCTCGGGTCGTCCCGAGCTGACCGAAGCAGCGATCGTCGTTGCCGGCGGCCGTGGCACCGGAGGCGACTTCTCCGAGGTCGAGGCATTCGCCGACACACTGGGTGCCGCGGTTGGCGCTTCGCGCGCTGCCGTCGACTCGGGTTGGTACCCGCACTCCTTCCAGATCGGTCAGACCGGCAAGACGGTCTCGCCGCAGCTGTATGTCGCCAACGGCATCTCCGGTGCAATCCAGCACCGCGCCGGTATGCAGACGTCCAAGACGATCATCGCGGTCAACAAGGACGACGAGGCACCGATCTTCGAGCTCGTCGACTTCGGCGTCGTCGGTGACCTCAAGACCGTGCTGCCGCAGGCCACCGAGGAGATCAAGAAGCGCAAGGGCTGATCGCCTGCCCGCTGAACGGCCGATCCCGCACTGCGGGATCGGCCGTTTTGTCGTTGCGCGATGCGTTGCGGTGTGCGAAATGAACTAGTTCCGAATGATTACGTTTCTGCAACTTCCGGTCTTCCCGCTATACATGTGCGGCCCGTCACAGCATGCTGGACCCACGCTGGGCTCGTTGAGCGCAGATTGACGTGCGCGATACGCGAGAGGGAAGGTGTCGATGTCGCTGACAGGCGGTGAACTCGAGGCAGCAACAGCCGTCGATGGAATTGGCGGCGAGGTCGCTGCGATCGAAGGTCGTTCACTTCTCGCCATTGCCTGGCGACGTCTCAAGACCGACAAGCTGGCGATGGCCGGCGGTGTGGTCGTGATCATCCTGGTCCTCGTGGCCATCTTCGCGAACGTACTTTCCAACATCTACGGCCAGTCCTACCTCGACCAGCACAACGCCGGCACCAGTCAGCTGCTCGACCCGATGACCAGCATGCCCAAGGGCGCGTTCGGCGGGGCCAGCGGCACGCACTGGCTCGGCATCACGCCGGTGCTCGGCCAGGACGTCCTGTCCCTGCTGCTGTTCGGCGCCCGTACGTCCCTGTTGATCGCCGTCTCCGCCACGGTTCTCGCGCTGGTTCTCGGCGTGACGCTCGGCCTGATTGCCGGCTACTTCGGCGGCTGGGTCGACATGGTCATCTCGCGCTCGATGGACGTGTTGCTGTCATTCCCCGTCCTGCTGATGTCGATCTCGCTGCTCACCGTGCTGTCGATCTACAGCAGCAGTGACAAGCTGAGATTTATCGTCATCATCTTCGTGCTCGGGTTCTTTCCACCCGGTTTCCCCTACATCGGCCGCATCGTGCGAGGTCAGGTGCTCTCGCTGCGCGAGAAGGAGTTCGTCGAGGCGTCACGGAGCCTGGGCGCGAGCAACCTGTGGATCATGCGACGTGAGATCGCCCCCAACCTGGTGGGCCCGATCCTCGTCTACACGACGTTGACGATCCCGACCAACATGCTCGGCGAGGCCGGCCTGTCGTTCCTCGGCGTCGGCGTTCAGCCGCCCACCCCCTCATGGGGCCAGATGCTCTCCGATGCCGGCAAGTACTTCGTGATCGATCCGACGTACCTCTTTCTTCCCGGTCTTGCGATCTTCATCTCGGTGCTGGCGTTCAACCTCCTGGGCGACGGATTGCGCGACGCCCTCGATCCGAAGTCCGGCCGATGATGATCCATCCAACGACTCAAGCTTCCGGCTCACACGGCGCATCCCGCCGTGCGGGACGGGGGGCCAACCTGGCCCACATGGTGCAGCGGACCCGCTGCTGTGCCAAGCACATTAAGCACGAAGGGGACTCGCCTCGATGAAGACCAAGAAGAAGGCCCTGGCGGCGATTGCAGTTGCCGCCAGTGTCACGTTGGTGCTTTCCGCCTGTGGCGGCAGCAGCAGCGATGGCAACAAAGCCAAGACGTCGTCGGGTGGCTACAACGCCGCATCGTCCGCAATCGTCAACCCATCAACCAAGGCAGGCGGCACGCTGAAGCTCGCCGCGACGTCCGACTGCGACTCGTGGGACCCCCAGCGCACCTACTACGGCTGGTGCTGGAACATGCAGCGCCTGTTCACGCGTTCGCTGGTCGGCTACTCCAAGGTCAACGGCACCAAGTACGAGATCGCGCCTGACCTCGCCACCAGCCTCGGCAAGCACAACGCCGACTTCACCGAGTGGACCTACACGCTGAAGAAGGGCCTGAAGTTCTCCAACGGTGCGCCCATCACGCCGAAGGACGTCAAGTACGGCATCGAGCGACTGTTCGCGACCGATGTCATCAACGGCGGACCGGGTTCGTACTTCACCTCCACGATCGAGCATCCCAAGGACTACAAGGGTCCCTACAAGTCCGGTGACCTCGACACGATCACGACCACGGATGACTCGATCACGTTCAAGCTGTCCACGGCCTACTCGGACTGGCCGTACCTGATGGCGATGGCAGCCTCGGCTCCCGTCCCGTACAAGACCGAGGGTGGCAAGGGCTTCGTCGGCGCGACCTACACGAAGCACCCCGTCTCGTCCGGTCCGTACATGATCAAGTCGTACACGCCGAACAAGTCGATGATCTTCACGAAGAACCCGAACTGGGACGCGAGCACCGACACGATCCACAAGCCGTTGGCCAGCGAGATCGACGTGGAGATCAACACGAACTCCGCCGACATCGACAGCAAGCTCGAGGCCGGCACCTATGACGCGAAGGCCGATGTTCCGGTCGAAGCGGCTCTGCAGGCGAAGATCTTCACGAACCCGAACCTGAAGAAGAACGCGGACGATCCGATCACCGCGTTCACGCGTTTCTTCACGGTCTACCAGACGGTCATCACCAACAAGGACTGCCGCCTGGCGATCTTCTACGCCACCAACAAGGCTGCCATCACGCAGGCCTACGGTGGCGCGGCAGCTGGTACGGTCGCCGGTTCGATGACGCCTCCGGGCATCCTCGGCAACCGCCTGAAGCAGGACATGTACCCGTCCGGCAAGGACAACACGGGTGACCTCACGAAGGCCAAGGCAGCGCTGAAGAAGTGTGGCAAGCCGAACGGCTTCAGCACCAAGATGGCCTACAGCACCGCCTCCGACGCGTCGAAGAAGGCTTTCGAGGCTGAGCAGTCGGCACTGGCCCGGGTTGGCATCAAGATCACGGGTGCGCCCAACGACGGCTCGACCTACTACTCGACGTTCGTCGGTTCGCCGTCCAACGTCAAGAACCAGGGCTTCGGCATCTCCATCTACGGATGGGGCGCCGACTTCCCGACGCCGTACGGCTTCTGGCAGTCCATCGCGGCCACCAACTCGATCGTTCCGACCGGCAACAGCAACCAGCCGAGTTTGAGTGATCCCGTTGTTGACGGCGTGCTGAAGGCGTCGTTGAAGGGCAAGTCCACGGCTGCCGACTGGCACAAGCTGGACGATGCGGTCATGAAGAACGCGGTGTACCTGCCGATCTACTTCGGCCGGAACCTGTACTACCGCAACCCGCGTCTGACGAACATCACGAGTGACAACGCCTTGGCGTTCGGCATTTATGACTTCGTCAACGTCGGCGTGAGCAAGTAACAAGGAGAGATTGACCCTCGGGTGGTCGGTCGGCGCTGAGCCGGCCGACCACCTGTGGGGTCGACCACCGCCATGATTCGATTCATTGCCATACGCTTGATCGGCGCACTCGCCGTTCTGTGGGTTGTCAGCCTGGTGACCTTCGCGCTGTTCCAGCTCGGTCCCGAGCTGTCGCACACGTCTCCGGTCTACTACTACATCGGTCGCGTTCCCTTCCCGAAGGGCTCGACCCAACTCAAGCTTCTCGAGCACCGATTCGGCTTCGACCTACCGGTCTGGCAGCAATACCTCGAATACATGAAGCATCTGTTCGTCGGCCAGAACATCACCGACGGCGTCAGTGATCCGGTCCACTGCTCGGCACCGTGCTTCGGCTACTCGTTCCGTCAGAACGAGCTCGTGAGCACCCTGCTCGTGCGGGCGGCTCCGGTCAGCATCAGCCTCTGCATCGGCGCAGCCCTGATGTGGCTGGTCGGCGGCGTGACCGTCGGCACCATCTCGGCGCTGCGTCCCGGCTCGATCGGTGACCGCATCGGCATGATCGGTTCCCTCGCAGCGGTGTCGCTGCCCATCTTCTTCACCGGTCCGCTGATGCTGCTCGTCTTTGAGTACAAGCTGAAGCTGTTGACCGATCCGCAGTATGTGTCGGTGTTCAGCGATCCGGTTGGTTGGCTGAAGAGCTTGATCCTGCCGTGGATCTGTTTGGCGTTCCTGTTCGCCGCCCTTTATGCGCGGCTCACCCGCTCCAACATGTTGGAAGTCATGAGCGAGGACTACATACGTACGGCCCGGGCCAAGGGGCTGGATCGACGAACCGTCGTCATCAAGCACGGGCTGCGTGCGGCTCTGACTCCGATCGTGACGATCTTCGGCATCGACATCGGCACCCTGATCGGCTCCACCGTGATCACCGAGACCGTGTTCAACCTGCGTGGCCTCGGCTACCTATCCATCCACTCGATCACGACCCAGGATCTCCCGGTCATCATGGGGGTGACGCTCGTTGCCGCGGTGGCTCTCGTGGTCTCCAATGTGATCGTCGACATCTTGTACTCCGTGATCGATCCTCGAGTCGGCTAGCGAAAGAGTCACATGACCAGCACACCTCTCGCAGCACCGGTTGAATCGGCGACGGCATTCCTGAGCGTCCGCGATCTCCACGTGCACTTCCCCACCGATGACGGACTCGTCAAGAGTGTCGACGGACTGTCCTTCGAGCTCGACCGCGGAGAGATCCTCGGCATCGTCGGTGAGTCGGGCTCCGGCAAGTCGGTGACCAGCCAGGCGATCATGGGCCTGCACAAGGGCTCGCGTGCCAAGATCTCGGGCACGATCCAGTTCGGCGGGCGCGAGCTGATCTCGGCGAGCGAAGAAGACATGCGGTCGCTCCGTGGGGCCGAGATGGCGATGATCTTTCAGGATCCGCTGTCGTCGCTGCACCCGTTCTACTCGATCGGCGACCAGATCGCCGAGGCGTACCTCGTGCACAACCACGTCTCGAAACGGGACGCCCGAAAGCGTACGGTCGAGATGCTCGAGACGGTCGGCATCCCCAACCCCGACAAGCGCTACGACGACTACCCCCACCAGTTCTCCGGTGGTATGCGGCAGCGCGCCATGATCGCGATGGCGTTGATCTGCGAGCCGAAGCTGCTGATCGCCGACGAGCCGACGACGGCCCTCGACGTCACCGTGCAGGCCCAGATCCTCGAGCTGATCAAGGAGCTGCGCACCGAGCTCAACTCCGCGGTCATCCTCATCACCCACGACCTCGGCGTCGTCGCAGAGACCTGTGACCACGTCGTCGTGATGTATGGCGGCCAGTGCGTCGAGAAGGGCCTGGTCGACGACCTGTTCTACAAGCCGGAGATGCCCTACACGTGGGGGTTGTTGGGATCCATGCCGCGACTCGATCGCGGCCGGCAGACCCGGCTCACCCCGATCCCCGGTTCGCCACCGTCGCTGATCAACGTGCCGAGCGGATGCGTGTTCCACTCGCGCTGCCGGTTCACCGATCGGGTCGAGGGTGACCGTTGCACCACGGAGCGTCCCGAGCTGCTGCCTTGCGCACCAGGCCACGAGGTGCGTTGCCACATTCCACACGCGGAACGGGAGATCATCTTCCTCGAAGAGATCCGCCCGGCCATCGAGCCCACCGAGGAGCTGCCGACATGAGCGAACAGGGTGAGCCTCTGCTCGAGGTGCGCGACATCAGCAAGCACTTCGCCGGCAAGACCGGCGGACTTCTCGGCCGCAAGGGTGCCCCGATCAAGGCCGTCGACGGTGTGTCCTTCGCCGTGGCCGAGGGCGAGACGCTGGGTCTGGTCGGCGAGTCCGGATGTGGCAAGTCGACGACCGGGCGGGTCGTCAGCAAGCTGATCGAGCCCACGGGTGGCAGCATCAAGTTCGACGGTGACGAGATCGCCGATCTGTCGCCGCGAGCCATGCGTGCGCATCGGCGCAAGGTCCAGATGGTGTTCCAGGACCCGTACTCCTCCCTCAACCCGCGTCACACGATCGGCACGATCGTCGGCGCTCCGTTCCGCATCCAGAAGGCCAAGACCGAGAACGGCATCAAGGCCGAGGTCCAGGCGATGCTCGAGCGCGTGGGACTCAACCCCGAGCACTACAACCGCTATCCGCACGAGTTCTCCGGCGGCCAGCGCCAGCGCATCGGCATCGCCCGGGCACTCGCGCTGCGACCCAAGCTGATCATCTGCGACGAGCCGGTCTCCGCGCTCGACGTCTCGGTGCAGGCCCAGGTGATCAACCTGCTCGAGGACCTCCAGAACGAGTTCGGCCTGGCATACGTGTTCATCGCCCACGACCTGTCGGTGGTCCGGCACATCTCGGACCGCGTCGCGGTGATGTATCTCGGCAAGATCATGGAGATCTGCGATCGCGATGACCTGTACGCCGACCCGATGCACCCCTACACGCGGTCGTTGATGTCGGCGGTTCCGGTCCCGGATCCCCGGCTCGAACGTCGCCGCGAGCGCATCCTGCTCCAGGGTGATCTGCCCAGTCCGAGCAATCCGCCCACGGGCTGCGTCTTCCACACCCGGTGCCCGGTCTACCGCGAGCTGCTCGACGACACCCAGCGGGAGAAGTGCCGCACGGAGGCGCCGGTCCTGGAGGCCAAGGCTGCGGGGCACGAGGTCTACTGCCACTTCAGCGGTCCGGGCTCGATCGCCTCGACTCTCGGCACGGCGGTTTCTGCGGTCTGAGCAGGGTGGTTCTGTCCACGTGACGGACTAGTCCTTCGGACGGATTGACTCATTCGAACAGGTGTTCGAAGATGGGTGAATGACCGTTGCCGTCTCCACCGAGCTGAGCGAGCTGCAGGCGCGCGTCAACCAGATGCAGGGACGCCCTGCCGCCCAGCCGGTTGCGACTCATCCGGCGCTGTCCGGACTGCTGCAGCTGCAGACCGGGTCGAGCTACAGCGTCACCTCGGCGAGCCTGGCCATCGCGTTGATGGCCGGCCCCTCGGCCGATGGCGCCTGGTGCGGAGTCGTCGGATCGGCCGAGCTGGGCCTCGAGGCTGCCGCAGCGGCGGGCGTCGAGCTG
The DNA here is from genome assembly GCA_033850895.1 of Nocardioidaceae bacterium. Lineage (GTDB taxonomy): Bacteria > Actinomycetota > Actinomycetes > Propionibacteriales > Nocardioidaceae > Aeromicrobium. The sequence continues at coordinate 15,158 of JAWWPE010000041.1, forward strand.
CGGCGTACGATCCTGGTGCCCGATCCCGGAGACGCCTGGCTCGAGGTGGCCGCCGCGCTGATCGACGTGGTCGGAGTCGTCGTGGTCCGGCCTCCTGGCACGGTCAGTGAGCGGGAGGTAGGTCGGCTCAGCGCCCGCCTGCGACAACGCGGAGCGATCCTCATCGCCTGGGGTGACTGGCCACGTGCGGAGGCCCGGCTGACGATGCGCGACATCGAGTGGGAGGGTCTGGGCCGCGGACACGGACACCTGCGGGCCCGCCGGGCCACCGTCGACGTACGTCGAGGCGCTGCGCCGGCGAGGTCCGGACGGTTGTGGCTGCCCGATGCCGATCTGGCGATCCGCCGGATCGAGGTGGAGTCACCTCCTGCCGTGTTGCGGAGCGTGTCGTAGTGGGCCGGACCATGGTCATGTGGGCGCCGGACTGGCCGATCGTGGCCGCCGAGCTGCCGCCCTCGATGCCGGCCGCGGTGCTCGACAAGGGCCTGGTGCTGGCGTGTTCCCAGTCGGCGAGGGCCGAGGGCGTACGCCGTGGCATGCGACGTCGTGATGCCCAGTCACGTTGTCCCGGGCTGGTCCTGCACGACTACAACCCCGATGCCGATGCGCGCGGGTTCGAGGCGGTGCTCACCGCGATCGAGGAGCTCAGCCCCGGAGTGGCCCCACTGCGGCCGGGGTTGTGCGCGTTGCGGGTACCGAGCCGGTTCTACGGCGGTGAGGCCGAGGCGGCCGCGGTCATCGCCGAGCGCCTGGTCGGCATCGGGGTGTGGGACGTACGCATCGGCATCGCCGACGGGCTCTTCGCCGCTGAGCTGGCGGCTCGTCGGGCCCACGCGCAGGACAGTCTCGCCATCCCGCCGGGAGGTTCCGCGCACTTCCTGCACGATCTGCCGATCGACGCCCTCGATGATGCTGATCTGGTCGGGCTGCTGCGGCGCATGGGGCTGCAGACCCTCGGCGACTTCGCCGGGTTGCCGGCGGCCGACGTACACACCAGATTCGGCACGCACGGTGAGCTGTTGCACCGGCTGGCCAAGGGTCTCGATCCGCAACCGGTGTCGCGCCGGCAGGTGCCCCCGGAGTTCGATGCCACGCTGACCCTCGAACCGCCGCTCGAGCTGATCGAACCGATCGCCTTCAGCATGCGCACCATCGCGGAGGGATTCGTCACCGATCTCGCTGCGCACGGGCTGGTCTGCACCACGGTGCTGATCGAGGTCGACGCCGACGGCTCGCTGGCGACGGCGCGACGCTGGATGCATCCGCGCTGGTTCGGTGCCACGGACCTGATCGACCGGGTCCGGTGGCAGTTGCAGGCCGATGGGGCCGTACGCGCTCCGGTCGACGCCGTACGCCTCATCCCCGAGGTCACCGAACCGTTGGGCGATCACGCCGACAGCTTGTTCGGCGGTGGCCCCGACGAGCGGGTCGAGCGCGGCGTGGCACGGGTGCAGAGCATCGTCGGGCACGAGTCCGTGGTGTCGGCATCCGTGCAGGGCGGTCGTGGTCCGGCCGATCGGCGACTCCTGGTGCCGTGGGGGGAGCGGGTGGTGGCCAAGCGTCCTTCGGGGCAGCCCTGGCCCGGCGCCCTGCCCCCGCCTGCCCCCGCGACGGTCTACCTCGAGCCGCAGGAGGCGCTCGTCGTCGGGGCCGAGGGGCAGCCGATCGGGGTCACCGGGCGCGGGGTCATCACCGGCGAGCCGTCGCGGTTTCGAGCCGCGGTGGGTTCTGACTGGCAGCCGGTTGCCTCGTGGGCGGGACCGTGGCCGGTCGACGAGCAGTGGTGGGACGAGGCCGCATCGCGACGGCTGGCCCGGTTCCAGGTCGTCGGCGTCGACGGCAGCGCCTGGCTGATGCTGGTAGAGAACGGCCAGTGGTGGACTGAGGCGCGTTATGACTGAGGTGACCTAGTGGGTTGGTCCAATCCCGACATGCCGTGGCGGGAGCTCGAGCGGCGGTTGTCGGGCCGTCCGGAGCCGGACGGCGGAGACTCGCCGGGCTACTCGCGCAAGCGTCCGACGTACGAGCCCGAGCAGATCGTGCGTCCCGAAGGCCCGGTCGTGCCCTACGCCGAGCTGCACTGCCACAGCAACTTCAGCTTCCTCGACGGGGCCAGCGGCCCGGATGCGCTGGTCGAGGAGGCGATCGCCCTGGGCCTGCACGGGCTGGCGATCACCGACCACGACGGCTTCTACGGTGCCCCGCTGTTCGCGGAGATCGCCCAGAAGTATGACCAGGAAACCGGGACAGGCCTCAAGACCGTATATGGCGCCGAGCTGTCGCTCGGTCTCAGCGGTCCGCAAAATGGCGTCGCCGACCCCGAAGGCAGCCATCTGCTGGTCCTGGCCCGCGGTGTCGAGGGCTATCACCGACTCGCCGCGGTGATGACCGATGCGCACTTCCGGGGTGACGAGAAGGGACGCCCGGTCCATGACCTCGACGAGCTGGCCGGGCGGGGCCGCGATCACTGGCTGGTGCTGACCGGCTGCCGCAAGGGTTCGGTGCGTCAGGCCCTGGCCGGCGGCGGTCCGACTGCGGCGGCGGCCGAGCTCTATCGGCTCACCGCGATGTTCGGGCACGATGGGGTCGTCGTCGAGCTGATCGACCACGGATTCCCGACCGACAGCGTCGACAATGACGCGCTGGCGGCGCTGGCCGCCGATCACGGACTCCCCATCGTCGCGACCAACAACGTCCACTACGCCAAGCCGGCCACACATCAGCTCGCGGCGGCGATCGCGGCCGTACGCGCGAGACGCAGCCTGTCCGACATGGATGGCTGGTTGCCGACCTCGAGCTCGGCGCACCTGCGTTCCGGAGCCGAGATGCTGGCACGGTTCGCGAGGTTCCCGGGTGCCGTCCAGCACAGTGTCACGATCGCCGACGAGGTCGCCTTCGACCTGCGCGCGGCAACCCCCAAATTGCCTCGCCGGGGCATACCCGCAGGTCATACGGCCATGAGCTGGCTCCGTGAGCTGGCCGAGCAGGGCATCGCCACCCGCTACGCCCACAACCCCGACGAGGCCCGCGACCGCATCGAGCGCGAGCTCAAGGTCATCGAGGAGAAGGACTTCCCGGGCTACTTCCTGATCGTCCACGACATCGTCAAGGAGGCGAAGCGGCGCGGCATCCTGTGCCAGGGCCGGGGGTCGTCGGCCAACTCCGCGCTCTGCTATGCCCTGGGCATCACCGCCGTCGACTCGATCTTCTACAACCTGCCGTTCGAGCGATTCCTCGCCACGACCCGCGAGGAGGAGCCCGACATCGACGTCGACTTCGACTCGGCACGACGCGAAGAGGTCATCCAGTGGGTCTACGACACGTACGGCCGACACAATGCCGCCCAGGTCGCCAACGTCATCAGCTATCGCCCGCGCTCGGCGATCCGCGATGCGGCCAAGGCGCTGGGCTATTCCACGGGTCAGCAGGACGCCTGGTCCAAGCAGATCGATGCCTGGGGCTCGATCACCGCCGACGATGCTGCTGGCGTGCCCTCGCAGGTGCTCGACATCGCCGACCAGCTGCTCAAGGCACCCCGGCACCTGGGCATCCACTCGGGCGGCATGGTGCTGACCGAGCGGCCGATCGGCGAGGTGTGCCCGATCGAGCGCGGCCGGATGAAGGACCGCACCGTGCTGCAGTGGGACAAGGACGCCTGCGAGTGGATGGGGCTGGTCAAATTCGACCTGCTGGGGCTCGGCATGCTCGGCGCGCTCAACCACACGCTGGAGATCGTCGGCGAGCACCTGGGGGAGGAGCTGACCCTCGACACGATCCCCAAGGAAGAAGCCGCCGTCTACGACATGCTGTGCCGGGCCGACTCGATCGGCGTCTTCCAGGTCGAGAGCCGGGCCCAGATCGGCACGTTGCCCCGGCTGCAGCCCCGCTCCTACTACGACCTGGCGATCGAGATCGCGCTGATCCGCCCTGGGCCGATCCAGGGCGGGGCCGTGCACCCGTACATCCGGCGGGCGACCGGCAAGGAGCCGGTGACCTATCCCCATCCGATCCTCAAGAAGGTGCTCGAGCGCACGCTGGGGGTGCCGTTGTTCCAGGAGCAGCTGATGCAGATGGCGATCGCGATCGGCGACTGCACCGGTGACGAGGCCGATCTGCTGCGCCGGGCGATGGGCTCCAAGCGGGGCATCGAGCGCATCGAGTCGCTGCGCGCCAAGCTCTATGACGGCATGGCCAAGCACGGTCTCGACCTCGAGGAGTCCGACGCGATCTATCTCAAGATCCAGTCCTTCGCCAACTTCGGCTTCGCCGAGAGCCACGCGCTGAGCTTCGCCCTGTTGGTCTATGCCAGCTCATGGCTCAAGCTGCACTATCCGGGAGCGTTCCTGGCGGCGTTGCTGCGCAATCAGCCGATGGGCTTCTACTCGCCGCAGTCGCTGGTCACCGATGCCCGGCGGCACGGGGTCACGGTGCTGCGACCCGACATCGTGCACTCGCAGGCCCAGGCCGATCTGGAAGTTCTCGACTCCACCGAGGCCACCGGTTTGCCGAGCTGCCTCGACCGAGTGCAGGCTCCGGTGGACAAGTTCGTACGCGACTGCCCGGATCCCACTCCGATCCATCGCCGGGACGGTGGCTTCGCCGTACGCCTGGGACTCGACGAGGTCCAGGGCCTCGGCCTGGAGGTTGCCGAGCGCATCGTTGCCGTACGCGCCGAACAACCGTTCAAGGACATGGCCGACGTGGCCAGGCGGGCCGAGCTCAGCGTGGCGCAGATGGAGTCGCTGGCCACCGCCGGCGCCTTCGACGGCTTCGGCATCTCGCGGCGGCAGGCGTTGTGGAACGCCGGATACGTCGAGCGCACCGATCAGCTCGAGGGCACGTCCGTCACCACGCCGCCGCCGATGCTGCCGGGGATGAGCGATGTGGAGCTGACGATGGCCGATCTCTGGGCGACCCACATCTCGCCGGAGACCCATCCGATGGAGCATCTACGACCGTTGATGGAGCGCGAAGGCATCTACTCCGTCGCCGGTTTGGCCGATGCCGAGCCGGGCCGACGGGTCAAGGTCGGTGGCCTCATCACCCACCGCCAGCGCCCCGCCACCGCGGTGGGGGTGACGTTCCTCAACCTCGAGGACGAGACCGGGATGCTCAACATCGTCTGTTCGGAAGCGCTGTGGCGTCGCTATCGACGAGTCGGCCGCAATGCCGCCGGCATGATCATCCGCGGCACGCTGGAGCGCTACGACGGGGTGACCAATCTGGTGGCCGACAAGCTAGAACGCATCGAGAGCGTCTATCCCGAAGCCGCTGCGGCGGTGCCGGCGAAGCATCGCGGTCGCGACTTCCGGTAGCTCAGAAGTAGTCGCGGATGTGCGGCTGCCGACCGCCGAACAAGGCGTCCCACGTGGCATCCTCGCTCAGGTCGCCGCCGCGCAGGTTGCCGGTGAATCGCAGATTCGCACACGACTGCGCGCCGGCATACAGCGAGGCAAGGCCTTGAGGGGTGAACGTACGCCCGTCGGCAACGGTGGCCGGCGCGCACTCGGCCATCCCGTCGTGCACCGACAGCCGGTGATCCCTGTCGCGCACGGTGAAGGTGAGCTCGGTGGTGATCCCCGGCGGGTAGGTGCGGCGCGACAGTGCCGCGTCGACCTGGAGCACACGCAGCATGTACGGGGTGGACGAGGTGATCTCCCAGTCGGAGGTCGGAAGGATCAGCCGTACGGGGTCATCACCCGACGTCCGCAGCGTGATGGACTGCGCGCCCGACAGGGAGCCCAGCAGC
>JAWWPE010000320.1:0-13213 GCA_033850895.1 Nocardioidaceae bacterium
GGCGACGCGCTCGGGCAGGTCATCGCACGAATGGAGCATTCGCGAGTACGCCGTGCGGCGTACTCGCCGAAAAAGAACGGTCGTGCTATAACTGGAGGATGTCCAAGGGTGACGAGACGCGAGAGGCAATCCTGACTCAGGCGACCGCCGTGGCCGCCAAGGTCGGGCTCACGGGTATGACGATCGGCCAGCTGGCGTCCCACACCGGCTTGTCCAAGAGCGGGCTCTATGCGCATTTCGCTTCGAAGGAAGCCTTGCAGATCGAGATCCTCCGCCACACGCGCGAGCGCTTCGTCGATCAGGTCATCAGGCCGGCGCTTCGCTCGCCCCGCGGCGTCACCCGTCTGCGCGTTCTCTTCGACGCCTGGCTCACCTGGTCCGAAGCCGCCGAAGATGGTGGTTGCCTGTTCGTCGCGGCCAGCTCCGAGCTGGACGACCAGCCCGGACCCGTGCGCGACGCCCTCGTACGCGATGAGCTCGACTGGCTCGAGATGATCGCCACCGTCGCGGGCACGGCCGTCAGCGAGGGAGAGTTCCGCGACGACCTCGATCCCGAGCAGTTCGCCTACGAGATGCACGCCCTGACGCTCGCCCACCAGCATGCCTCCCGATTGTTGCGCGATCCGAAGGCAACCGAGCGAGCACACCGCGCATTCGACGCCATCATCACCTCAGCCGGCCAGCCGTCCGGCTGACCGCCCTCACAAGAAGGAATCCACCATGGCCGTTTCAGGCTCCCAAAAAAGCACGACCGTTCGTCTTAAGCAACTCGGGCTACAGGCTGCGTTCCGCACGCTCGAGTACACCGCTCCGGCAGTCGGCGCCCGCTGGGCCGACCGGTGGTGGTTCGCCCTCCCGACCTCGACGGTGGGCGACCTGCCGCCGGGGAGCACCTCGTTCGAGGTCGAGTCCCAGGGCAGCACCGTACGCGGACATCGTTGGGGTTCCGGGCCGGTGATCTATCTGGTTCACGGCTGGGGCGGCAACGAGACGCAGCTGGCCAAGCTCGTACCGCCGCTCGTCGCCGCCGGCTTCACCGTCATCAGCCACGATGCGCCGAGTCACGGCTCGTCCGATCCCGGCGCCCACATCGGCCAGAGTCACGCCGTCGAGATGGGCAGGGCGCTCGACGCGGTCGCTGCCGTGTACGGCCCGGCTCACGCTGTGGTCGCGCACTCGATGGGCGGACTCGCCACAGGTCTCGCGCTGCGCTACGGCTGGCTCGGCACGGACCGACTCGCGCTGGTGGCACCGATGGTGCGGATCGGTGACCACCTGCCCGTCCTCGAGCGCGGCCTCGGCTTCGGGCCACGCACCCGCAGGCATCTCAAGAGGCGGGCGTACCGTCGGGTCGGCCTGGCCGTCGAGGACGTGGACTTCGTGCGCATCGCCAACGACATCGAGCGCCCCGAGCTGCTGGTGATCCACGACCGCGAGGACCGGCTGGCGAGGTATGCGTCCGCAGTGCAGCTCGTCGAGCACTGGCAGGGCGCGCAGCTCACCACGACCCAAGGTCTCGGCCACCAACGAATCCTTCGCGACGACGCGGTCGCGCGCCAGGTCGTCGCGTTCGTCGTGGCCGGTCAGCTCGACGAGCTGGAGCAGACCGCGTGATCGGCTCAGTCCAGGGCCGCGATCAGTGTTTCCTGGACGTATCCGAGCCAGTCGTAGATCTCCGACATCGCCACGATCGCCTCGTCGCCGGACTCGGCCACGAGCATGACGTCCTCCTCGTTCTCGATGCCCAGGCGCACAGCGAGGGAGAGCCGGATGTCGGTCAGGCACTTCAGCCAGGACTGGACGGCGTCGGGGTTGAGCTCGATCTCGATGTCTTCGGACTCGTCCTCGATCGCAGTGCCGAAGGTGAGCCCGCCATCGATCAGCGAACCAATCAGGTCCTCGGCGTAGCGCACCTTCGAGGAGGTGAGCGAGCGCTCGGTGAGCCGGCGGAACTCGGCGGAGTCGTCGGCGTCTGCGCGGTAGGCGTCGGGAAGCAACCGGGCCAGCACCGGGTCTTCGGGCGCGATCGACGGGCCACCCATGCCGAGCTGCGCGGCGAGCGGATCGGCGTCGGACTCCGCCACACCGTTGCGATCGCGCAGCAGCTCGACGACCTGGCCGGCGAGATTGGCGAGCAGATGCGCTTCGGCGGCGGTGAACGAGGCGGTGATCCCGCCGCGCCGACGACGCTTGAACGGCTTCATGCGACCGACTTCACGAGGCGTCGGCCCGGTCGAGGGTGGCCCACAGGCCGTACTCGTGCATGGCCTGCACGTGGCGTTCCATCTTCTCGCGGCTGCCGCTGGCGACGACCGCCCGGCCCTCATGGTGGACCGAAAGCATCAGCTCGTGCGCCTTTTCCTCGGTGTAGCCGAAGTAGTTGCGGAAGACGTAGGCAACGTACGACATCAGGTTGACCGGATCGTTCCAGACGATCGTGACCCACGGATCCTCGAGCTCGACGATGTCATCGACATCGGGCTCGGCGATCTCAACCGGCGTCGGGGTGGTCACGAGTCCCATTGTGGCGCAGGGGGCGTGAGACTTCGCAAGCCCTCCGCCGAGGGTAGGGATTTCCCTAGACTTCCGGCGTTCGACGAATCGGGCGGCCGGAGCAGGCGACGATCGTGGCCATGCGTTCTGTCACAGCCTCCGCGTCCACCATCGCCCTCCTGCTCGGATTGGTCGCGGCCGCCCCGGCTGCGCAGGCCGCGACCGCCCCGACAGCACTGTCGACGCACAGCGTCAGCAGCGCTGGCGGAACCACCGTGGTGATCGGGACCGACGGTCGGCCGTACGGCACGGGCATCAATGACCACGGCCAGCTGACCGGCGGAACGGCGCCGGTCACCACCCTGACCCCGTTGACCGGCCTGCCGTCGGGCATCACCGCGGCCGCCGTGGTGTCGGGTGGATCGAATGTCGCTGTGCTCGGTTCGAACGGAAAGGCGTACGCCGCGGGCTCGAACTCCTCGCATCAGATCCGGTCCGGATCGACCTCCGACGTCACGACCCTGACGGAGATCGAATGGCTCGTGGGCGCATCGATCAAGGACCTCGAGGCCGAGGATCAGTCCATCGCCGCCGTCCTGCAGGACGGTTCGATCAAGGTCGGTGGCCTCAACCGGTCGGCGCGGTTCACCAACGTCAACACGACCAGCCCCGTCGTCCTGCCGGCCCTCCCGAGTGGAGAACTGGCGGCCGAGATCAACGTGGCGTTCCAAGGAAGCGCAGTGCGCACCGCCACCGGCAAGATCTACACGAGTGGCAACAACACGTTCGGCGAGCTCGGCTCGACCCTCGGCCAACAGCTGACCTGGACGCTCGACCCCATGCCGGTCGCCGCCGACTCGGTGGACGTCGATGACGATCATCTCGTGGCGCTCGGCTCAGACGGCCAGGCGTACTCGGCGGGCAAGCAGACCGACGGCGACATCGGCAGTGGTTCGGATCACGGCAATCTCGTCGCCATCTCCAATCCGGCGACAGGGGTCGATCTGGTCACCGTCACCACCGGCGCCACGCACACGGTGGCAATAGGTGGAGACGGCCGCCTCTACGGAATCGGCAACAACGACTACGGCCAGCTGACCGATCATCCGTCCGGCCCGTTCGCCAGCCAGACCTTCGCCTGGACACCGCTGGCCAGCGGTGTCACTCGAGACATCACCGGGATCAGTGCCGGCACTCGTGACACGATCTTCGTTGACGACGACGGCATCCTGCGGGGCAGCGGCGACAACACCAGCGGCGTCGCCGGCCAGATCACGAACGGAACGGCGAACACCTCCGAGGGGCAGAGCATCTCCATGGTCCTGCTGAGCGGTCAGGTCATCGCCAACACGTCGCGACCGACGATCTCCGGCACCGCGCAGTACGGTCAAACGCTGACCGCGACAACGGGCAGCTGGTCCCCCGCGGTTCGCGATCTCGGCTACCAATGGAAGCGGGACGGCGTCGACGTGCCCGGCGCGAACCTCGCCACGTACCTCCTCACCGCGCCGGACATCGGCTCGCACATCACCGTCGCGGTCACGGCCAGGCGTGGCCGGTTCGCCGATGCCTCCGCGGTCAGCGACGCGACCGGGCCGGTGGCTCTGGGACCCAAACCGGTCTACACCTCCAGCCACCTTCCGACGGTCACCGGCACCCTGACCTCGGGCCACACCCTCAAGATCAGCCGGACCAGCGCGCAGCTGATGGCCGCGTTCAGTCCGGACGTGACCTCGCTGGCGTACACCTGGTACCGCGGCAGCACACCGATCGGCGGTGCGCACAGCAGCACGTACAAGCTCAAGTCCGCGGACAAGGGCAAGAAGGTACGGGTCCGCATCTATGGCCTGTTGACCAATCACACCACCGGCTCGATCCTGACGGCGACGGTGACCATCAAGAAGTGAGGGACCTGCGCGGCTAGCCTTGTCGCGTGACCTCCTCCGCTGGCACCGCGCTGCTGACCGACCGCTACGAGCTCACCATGTTGCAGTCCACGCTGCGCGACGGCACTGCTCAGCGCAGGTCCGTGTTCGAACTGTTCTCCCGCAGGCTCTCGGGAGGGCGGAGGTATGGCGTGGTGGCCGGTGTCGGCAGACTGCTGGACGCCCTCGAGACGTTCCGGTTCGGAGAGGACGAGATCGCCTGGCTGCGGGAAGCCGAGGTCGTGGACGACGACACGATCGAGTGGCTGAGGTCGTATCGCTTCGGTGGGACGATCTGGGGCTACCCCGAGGGTGAGATCTACTTTCCCAACTCCCCTGTGCTGATCGTGGAGGGCAGCTTCGCCGAGTGCGTGGTGCTCGAGACGCTGTTCCTGTCGATCCTCAACCACGACTCCGCGATCGCCTCCGCCGCATCGCGCATGATCACCGCCGCCGGCGATCGTCCGTGCATCGAGATGGGCTCACGGCGTACGCATGAGTGGTCGGCCGTCGCGGCGGCTCGTGCTGCCTATGTCGCCGGATTCGCCGCGACCTCGAACCTCGAAGCCGGCCGGCGTCACGGCATACCCACCACCGGGACCAGCGCCCACTCGTTCACGCTGCTGCACGACACCGAGCGCGAGGCGTTCGAGGCTCAGGTGCGCGCCCTGGGACCGGGCACGACGTTGCTGGTCGACACCTACGACATCGCCGAGGCGGTCAGGATCGCGGTCGACATCGCGGGGCCCGAGCTGGGTGGCGTACGCCTCGACTCCGGCGACCTGGTGTCGCTGGCCCGCACCGTACGCGCACAGCTCGACGAGCTGGGCGCCACCTCCACCAGGATCACCGTCACCAGTGACCTCGACGAGAACGCCATCGCGGCACTGGCGGCTGCGCCGGTCGACGGGTACGGCGTCGGCACCTCGTTGGTGACCGGCTCCGGCGTGCCGACCAGCGGATTCGTCTACAAGCTGGTGGCGCGCGCCGGCGAGGACGGCCAGATGGTGTCGGTCGCGAAGGCCAGCAAGGACAAGATCTCGGTCGGCGGACGCAAGTACGCCCTACGGCGACAGACCGCCAACGGCGTGGCGCAGGCCGAGGTCATCGGGATCGGCGGAGCGCCGGAGGGTCCGGGTCGCTCGCTGCTGGTGGAGCTGGCCTACAACGGCGAACGCCTACATCACGAGACCCTCGACGACTCCCGGCAACGCCTGGTCGCCGCGATCGCCGAGCTGCCACCGGAGGCGACGCAGCTGTCCCCCGGCAATCCGGTCATCCCCACCGCGTTCGAGGAGATCGCATGACCACAGCCCTGATCGTCGTCGACGTGCAGAACGACTTCTGCGAGGGCGGCTCGCTGGCGGTTGCCGGAGGCGCCCAGGTGGCCGTCGACGTCGTCGAGCTGATCGCCAGCGGCGCGTACGACACCGTGGTCGCGACCCGGGACCACCACATCGACCCCGGTGCGCACTTCTCCGACCAGCCCGACTTCATCGACTCCTGGCCCCGGCACTGCGTCGTCGGCACACCCGGCGAGGAGCTCCACGAACCGCTGGAGGCGTCAATGTTCGCCGAGGTGTTCTTCAAGGGCGAGTACGCCGCCGCCTACTCCGGCTTCGAGGGTGCCTCCGAGTCCGGCGTCCAGCTCGCCGACTGGCTCCGTGACGCCGGCGTCGACGCGGTCGACGTGTGCGGCATCGCGACCGACTACTGCGTACGTGCCACGGCTCTCGACGCCGCGACCGAGGGCTTCGCCGTCACCGTGCTGGCAGAACTGACCGCCGCCGTGTCACCAGCCAACGTGCCGCTCGTGCGCGCCGAGCTTGCCGCTGCAGGCGTCTCCGTCTGACTCCGCCGATACGCTGCTCGAATGACTGAGAAGCACCTCACGATCCCGGTCGACAGCAAGTCGAAGGAGCGCCTGGCCGCCGATGGTCTGCGATTCGACCTGCTCGACAACTCCGACCGCGCGGCGTTCGGACCGTGGTCGCAAGTCATCACGCGCAGCTTCCTCGAGTCGGCCCTGCTCGACGACCACATCGACAAGCTGCATGGCTACTACCGAGACATGCGACTCACTGGCGTCTGGGACGAGACTGCCGCCGTTCCCGAGATGCCCGTGGCGACGTTCCGCACCTGGCCGGCAGACCTCACAGTGCCCGGCCGGAGGTCAGTGCCGGCCTGGGCGATCAGCTCGGTCGCGGTGGCCGGCACGCATCGCCGGCGCGGCATCGCCCGCACGATGATGGAGTCAGAATTCCGCACCGCATCGGAGCTGGGCATCCCGGTGGCGATGCTGACCGTGTCGGAGTCGACGATCTACGGCAACTTCGGTTTCGGGCCGGCCGCGCTGGCTCGCGATCTCACCGTCGACAGCCGACGGGCCGGCTGGATCGGCCCCGACGCCCCGGGCCGCGTGCAGTTCGTGACACAGCAGCAGCTGCTGGCCGATGGTCATCCCATCGTCGAGCGCGTACGCCTGGAGACTCCGGGCCAGATCGAATACTCCGGGATCTTCTGGGAGCGTCTGCTCGGCGTCCTCGACGAGGACAAGAGCGCGCGGGCGCTGCGCTTCGCACGATATGACGACGCCGACGGCACCCCTCAGGGTTTCGCGATCTTCAACCACACCGGCGACGACCCCGACTTCACCCGGCACGAGCTCCACGTGCAATATCTCGTCACGGCGACCGACGAGGCGTACGCCGGCATCTGGCGGTTCCTGTTGGAGACCGATCTGGTGTCAAAGGTCAGCGCCAACCTCCGACCGCTCGACGAGCCGCTGCGCTGGATGGTCGCGGACTTCCGCGCCGTGAGCACCAGCGATGTCGACCACCTGTGGATCCGCATCCTCGACGTCAAGCAGACCCTGGAGGCGCGCACCTATGCCGCCCCGAGCCGCATCGTGATCGCGGTGTCGGACCCGCTCGGCTATGCCGAGGGCACCTGGTCGCTGGAGGTCGCCGCCGACGGCACGGCAATCGTGTCGGAGGTCGACGAGCCGGCCGACGCCTCGATGTCGGTCAACGAGCTCGGCTCGATGTATCTCGGCGGCGTCTCCGCTGTGACGCTGGCCCACGCCGGCCGGCTGACCGGCGACGCAGATCGCCTCGACGCGATGTTCGCGTCCGCGGTCGCGCCGTGGTGCAGCATCTGGTTCTAAGGCGTCTCCCAGTCTTGCGACGCTGAGCTAGAGCAGTTCCTTGGCCAGCAGCTCGAGGGTGCGCTCGCGACCGGGAGCAGTACGCGCATCGGTGCCGCGGCGTTCGGATGAGACCGGGTTGACCATCACCTCGTCGACCCCGAACGTCTCGGCCAGACTCCGGATCTGCGCGGCTGCCTCGGCGGGAGCACCGACCACGGCGCGAGCCAGACCGGCGTCGACGAGCGCCTGCTGCTGCGGATGGAGCTCCTGCGCCTCGGCATCCTCCACCAGGTCGAGCGCTGCCAGCGGCTGACCGGTCCGTAGCTTCGCCATCAGCTGCAGATTGGGCAGCATCAGGGCGGCGGCCTCCTCCGACGTGTCAGCCACGACGGCGTTGACGGTCAGGAACGTGACCGGCACCGGCGTCAGGTCACTCGGCTGGAACTCGGAGCGATAGACCTCGAGCGCCTCGGCCGTCCCCTGACCGGAGAAGTGATGGGCGAACACGTACGGCAGCCCCTTCGCGGCGGCCAGGTGAGCCGAATACATCGACGAGCCGAGCAACCACATCCGCGGCTCGGTGCTCGCCGCCGGAGTCGCCTTGAGGACGTAGTTCTGGCGCGGGATCGCGACGCGTACCCCCTCGGTGCCCATCAATGCCATGACGTCGTCGAGATATTGCGGAAAGTTCTCGATGTCGGTGTCATCGCGGCCGGCCGCTCCCCGCAGCGCCATGGAGGTGACCGGATCGGAGCCCGGCGCCCGGCCGATGCCGAGGTCGATCCGATCGGGATGCGCAGCCTCCAGCAGCGCGAACTGCTCGGCGACCGCGAGCGGAGCGTGATTGGGAAGCATCACTCCGCCGGAGCCGAGCCGGATCGACGATGTTTGGGCCGCGAGGTGCGCGATCAGCACCGGTGGGGACGTCGCCGCGACGGCTGGCATGTTGTGGTGCTCGGCCACCCAGTAGCGGGTGAACCCGAGCCCATCGGCCACCTGCGCAAGTGACACGGTGGCCGCGAGCGCGTCGCCGGTCGACTGGTCGGAGCGTACGGGTACGAGGTCGAGCACGGAAAGTCTCACGCCTGGGTCAACACAACCCCGACGCGGATGCTTCCCGGGCCAGCGACCTAGACGACCTTGGTGACCGTGCCGCCCTGGGAGAACGTCACGGTGTGATGCACCATCTTGCCCTCGCTGGTCTTGGTGCAATAGGTGAACTTCGTCGCGAGACGCGAGTGCGGCTGACCGGCCTTGAGCAGGACGTTCTTGACGCTGGTGCCCTTCTTGAGGCCCTTGACCACCGACTCGTTCTTCAGCACCTTCGGATCGCGGCAGGCATCGTTGCTGACACCCTGCGCGCGCTCCCACATGTCGAGGTACGCCTCGGAGCCCCGCGCCATGTCATCGACGATCCCGTTGCCGGCCTGCTTGCGCAGGTCCTCGATCCAGTCCGGGTAGAGCCCGTAGTGTGCGACGCCGTCGACATTGATGTCATAGACCCGCTGGCCGCTGACCTGCTTGTCGATCGTGACCCCATTGAGCCCCTTGAACGGATAGGTGACCTTGTTGGGCGCGTCCGCGCCTCGCGGGTTGCCCTGCGCGCCGAGCCCGTTGATGTCCGCGCCGTAGCCGAAGCCGAAGTAGTAGCGCGGGTCAGCCCAGGTCAGGTGCTTGCGCCACTTCTCGATGAATCCGGCGCTGTCCCCCGCGTACGGCGTGATCATGCCGCCGTCCTTGTAGATACGGGGGTATGCGTCGGGGGTCGACCACGAGTGGCTCGACATGACACCGGGGTACTTGAGCTTCTCCACCAGGTCGAGTGACGCCTTACGTGCAGCAACGCTCATGTGGTCGGGGTCGAAGATCATCTTCTTCTTGGCCATCTGCTCGATCGTGTGATCGCCGAGGGATGACAGGCCGAGGGCGTTGCAGTGCGGTCCGGAGCCGTAGATCGGCAGCTTGAGCGGCAAGCCGAGGGAGGCGATCGCGCCGAACAGCGCATCCTGCTGCGGCAGTACGCCGGGCAGTGTCATCTGGGTCTTGTCGGAGACCTCGGGATCGGGATCGGTGCACTTGCGCATGTCCCAGAACGAGCCCGTCTCCAGGAAGTTCGCCGCGTTGATCAACGGGGCCGCCGTGCCGGTGTCACCTGCCACGCCGGCCAGGGCGTTGTCGAACTTGTTGACGAGCTCCATCTGGCGTACGCCCAGGTCGTAGACCCCGGTGAGCTGCTTGTCGATCTGGTCGTTGGTGCACTTGGGGTGCCCGAGCGTCTCACCGCAGCCGAACAGCACGCTGGTCTCGATGCCCATCACGACGGCGAGCTTGCCCTGGTTGATGACCTGCCGAGCCTGGAAGGGATCGGTCACGATGCGGTACCAACCCTTGCCGGGTCCGCCATTCTGCGCGTCGATGTAGCGCTCCATCTTGCGCATGTCCGAGGCCTGCAGGCGGATCGACGTCATGTCGTCGCAGGAGTTGCGCTTGAGCGGATAGATCTTGCAGAGCTGGTCGTTCTCGACGAGCAGGTTGACCAGGAGCCGCTGACCCCCGCGCCAGGATCGCTCGAGCCACTTGTAGTAGGTGCCCTCGTGGGTCAGCGAGTCCGGCGCCGGCCAGTCCTTGAACGTCGGCCAGCCGACGGTGTCGTGCGGAGCAACCGGGACGCCGCCCTTCAGGAAGTTCTCGACCACCGCGCCGCTTCCAGCGGTCAACGTGTGGTCCGGGCAGTCCTTGAGCGCGTAGATCACACCGTACGGGTGCCACGGCCGGCCGCAGTGCACGTCGCCGCCCAGGAACTCGAACGCCATGCCATGCGTATGGCCGTCGAGGTATCCGCGCACCTCCTGGTATGGCGTCTTGCCCGCAAACGGGTTGCCGGTGACGTTGACGTCGACCTCGGGCCACACATCGCACCCGGTGGTGAGGCGCAGGGCGAACGGCGAGGCAGTGCCGGCTGCCAGCGCCCCGGACGACCCGACATTGAGCCCGGCGTCACCGCTGACCAGCGTGAACGTGAACGATGAGCCGCTCTTCACGGCGTTCCACTCCGCGGCGTGGCTGGGCTTCGACGCGGCAGTCGCCGGAGCATTCTTGGTGTCCGACAGGAACGTCTTGCCAGCGCCGTACAGCAGGTAGCTGCCGAGGTCGGTGGCCTGGAAGTGGAACGGTTCGGCGCCCGAGATCGAGCTCGCCGAGGCGGCATAACCCTTGCCGTTGGCGGTCACCCACTTGTGGTTTGCCGTCGACTCGAGCGCATAGCAGCCGCCGGCCATGGCATAGCGGTCCTGCGGGGCACTGGCGCGCGGCGCGGCATCCGGGGTGGTGACGAGTGTCGGGCCGGCCTCGGCCCGCTGGGCCGCAACGATGCTGAGGTGCTCGGCCGCCTGCGTCACGGTCGTCGGGTCGTTGGTCGTGGCGTCCTGCCCGGCACGTGAGACCGAGTTCTTGGTCGCCGGGTCACTGTCGTTGTGCGGCTTGGACTCGTCGATGACCTTGCCGGCCACCACGGTCTTGGGACTCCCGTGGAACTGCTGGGCCCAGCTGGCATATGCCGGGAATGTTGCCATCGTGACGGCCATCGTGGTGACAGCGATCGAGATCGGCCAGAAATGGCGATGACGCGTGACCTTCGGCATTCAGGTTCCTCTCAGGTGACCTGAGAGTCATAACGATGCGTACGTGACAAGGTCACGTATGTCAGGCAGCCGTCGGACCGTCGCTCATCTCTCCGACTCCGGCCGGGAACGTGCCGAGCTTCTCGACCATGAACCCGCCGGGATAGGACTTGATGCGCTTGAGGTCATTGGCGTGCACCGCCTTGCGACGGGCCGGCAGCAACCGTTCGACGCGTGCTCGCATCTTGAGCCCGCCGCGAGCCAGCCAGATGGCCAGACGGGGCGGCTTCGTGAACTGGAACGCCTCGCGCAACGGATCGTCCATCACGGCGCGGCTGAAGACGTCGACCGGGCGTCGCAGGATGCGCGGATAGAACGAGACCAGCAGCTTGAGCGTGACATCGGCGACCGCGCGGGACTTGTCGTCGTAGACGAAGTGTTCGGCCTCATAGCTGTCGAGCAGCTGCTCGAACTCACCGAAGTCCGCCGGGATGTCCTTGATGCCCATCAGACGTCCGAGTCGCCGGTAGTACGTGACCGTCGCGGTGAGCTCGGCCGGCGTCACCGTCCGCCAGCCGTAGTCGCGGATCCACCGCACCGGAATCACGACGAAGGTCGCCAGCACGTACCGCATGTCGTCGTTGGAGATGTCATAGCTGCCGTGCATCTGGTTCATCCGGCGTACCGCAGCGCGGCCCTTCGAGGACTCCATGCCGTCCACCAGCACCGACTCGAGCACGAGGGCCGTGTCGTCATGCCGCTTCTGCGTGTTGGTGGTGAATTCGCCGGTGTCGTACAAGAGCCGGCCGATCGTCGGAACGGCGTACGTCCGGAACAGCGCAAAGCTCAGCGCCTGCTGGATGTCCCAGGGAAACTCGTAGTAGGAGTTGATCTGCATGATCTGCTCGAAGTCGGTCTCCGGGTCGAGCTCGGCGATCTTGCGCTGCCAGTGATCCCGTCTCATACCGCCGCAGCCTATCGTGACAGTGTCACTGTCACAATGCCTTGGACAGGAACTCCACGATGTCGTCCAGCGCCTTCTTGGCGATGGGTACGGCGCCCGGGAGGCTCATGAACCCATGAATCGCGCCGTCGTACTCGGCGTATCGGACCGGCACCCCCGCGGCGACGAGAGCGTCCCGATAGTGCGCACCGTTGTCCAGCAACGGGTCGTGCTCGGCGGTGATGATGAACGCCTTGGGCAACCCGGCGTGCGACGCAGCGCGGATCGGCGAGGCGCGGAAGTCCTCGGTGCCGTAGTCGTCACCGAGATAGAGCCGGCCGAAGGCGCGCATGTTGGCCGACGTCAGCACCGGATCGTGGACGTTGTTGACCTCCGACGGCCACTCGTCATAGATCTCGACGCCCGGATAGATGAGCACCTGCGCGCGCAGTGGTGGGCCGCCGGCGTCCCGCGCCAGCAAGGCCATCACGGCGGCGAGATTGCCACCGGCGCTGTCACCCATCAGGGCGAGGCGTTCGGCACTGATGCCCAGCTCATCGGCATGCTCGACGACCCAGGTCAGCGCGGCCCAGCAGTCCTCGACGCCGGCTGGGAACACGTCTTCGGGGGCCAGCCGGTATGACGGCGCGATCACGACGGCCTTGTTGCGCACGGCGACCCGGCTCGAGAGCCAGCCAGACTGCTCCGGATTGCCCTGCACCCATCCCCCACCGTGGAAGTTGATGACACACGGCAATGGGCCGACCGCTCCCTTCGGGCGGTAGACGAGCGCACGTGACCCCGGCCCGACGGTGATCTCCTCCACCTCGGCCCCGCTGTCCACCGTGCCGAAGATCCGGCGGCCACCGAAGGTGCGCTGCAGCTTCAAGCGCTTGGCGCGACGTGCCGGGAAGTCGGCGACGTCCTCGATCCCCTTCTCGGAGAGCTTCAGCGCGGCACCGAACACCCGGGTGCGCAGGGCCATCGAGTTCGTCATGCGTGCAGGCTAGCCGGACGCCTTGAGTGCCCAGGCCCGCAACGCGTCGATGCGCTCCTGCAGCTGTGCTGAGGACGCCGCCGTCGC
>JAWWPE010000323.1:0-2541 GCA_033850895.1 Nocardioidaceae bacterium
GCGATCGGCCC
This sequence comes from Nocardioidaceae bacterium, assembly GCA_033850895.1. Classification (GTDB taxonomy): domain Bacteria; phylum Actinomycetota; class Actinomycetes; order Propionibacteriales; family Nocardioidaceae; genus Aeromicrobium. Next base: position 12 of record JAWWPE010000323.1, read on the forward strand.
CAGCTTGACCTTGCACGACCCCTGGAACGTGTCCCCCTCGACCGAGGTGACGACGGCCCCGGGGAAGCAGCCGGCGATGCCCTCGATGTCGTTGAACGCGGTCCAGGTGGTCTCGACGTCGGCCGGGACGGTGAACCGGTGGGTCAGCTCCACGCGGTCAGCTCCCGGCAGCGGCGAGCACGGCCCGCCGGGTCAGGACGGTGGCGAGGTGCCGGCGGTAGTCGGCGTCACCGTTGAGGTCCGAGGGCGGGTTGGTGCCCTCGGCCGCGGCGGCACAGGCGGCCCGCACGGCCTCGTCGGTGGCCGGTTGGCCGGTCAGCGCCTGCTCCACGGCGGTGGCGCGCAACGGCGTCGACCCCATGTTGGTGAGCCCGATCTTCGCCTCGGAGATGGTGCCACCCTCCGCCTTCACGGTCGCCGCGACAGCGACGATCGGCCACTGGTGGGCGACGCGCACGAACTTCTCGTAGTGCGCACCCCAGCCGGTGTGCTTCGGGATCCGGATCTCGGTGAGCAGCTCGCCCTCCCCGATCGCGGTCTCGAACAGGTCGACGAAGAAGTCGTCGGCACTGACCGTGCGGGAACCACCGGAGCCCGCGATCACGAACTCGGCGCCGAGCGCGAGTGCGGGAGCACCCATGTCGCCCGCCGGGTCGGCGTGCGCGAGCGCGCCGCCGAACGTGCCACGGTGCCGGATCTGGGCGTCGGCCAGGTGGTGCACGGCCTTGTGCACCAGCGTGGCGTGCTCCTTGACCAGCGGGTCCGTGGCCACGTCGGCGTGGATCGTCATCGCGCCGACCACGATCGCGTCGCCGGCGTCACGGACTCCCCGCAGGGCGTCGATCCTGCCGAGGTCGACCACCACCTCGGGCGCGTTGAGCCGCATCCGGAGCACCGGCAGCAGGGACTGCCCGCCGGCGAGGACCTTGGCGTCGTCACCGTGCTCGGCGAGCAGGCCGAGTGCCTCCTCGACGCTGGTGGGTGCGAAGTACTCGAACTTGGCGGGGATCACTGGCCCGCTCCTTCCGTGTCGAAGTGCGGGGCCGCGTCGGCCGTCTCCGTGGCCTCGCGTTTGCCGTCGTTGGAGTGGATCGCCTTCCAGACCCGCTGCGGGGTGCACGGCATCACGATGTCGTTGACCCCGAAGCTGCGGACTGCGTCGACCACCGCGTTGACCACGGCCGGCGTCGAGGCGATCGTGCCCGCCTCGCCGACACCCTTGGTCCCGAGCGTGTTGGTCAGCGACGGCGTCGTGTTGTGGTCGACGTCGAAGCTGATCATGTCCGCGGCCGTCGGCACCAGGTAGTCCACGAACGACCCGGACACCAGCGTGCCCGCGTCGTCGAACACGGCCTCCTCGAAGAGCGCCTGCGCGATCCCCTGGGTGAGCCCGCCGTGTACCTGGCCGGCGACGATCAGCGGGTTGATCACGTTGCCGATGTCGTCGACGCACACGTACTTGCGCATCTTGACCTGACCGGTCTCCGTGTCGACCTCCACCGCGCACAGGTGCGTGCCGTGGGGGAAGTTGAAGTTGATCGGGTCGTACGTCGCGTCGGAGTCCAGCGACGGCTCCATCCCGTCCGGCAGGTTGTGGGCCGCGAACACGGCGCCGGCGACGTCGCCGATGCCGATGCCCTGGTCGGTGCCGCGCACGCCGAACGTGCCGGCGTCGAACTCGATGTCGTCCTCGCTCGCCTCGAGCAGGTGGGCGGCGACCTTCTTGCCCTTCTCGATCACCTTGTCGACGGCCTTGACCAGCGCCTCACCGCCGACCACCAGGGAGCGGGAGCCGTAGGTGTCGAGCCCCTTGGCCGCGACCTGGGTGTCACCGTGGAGCACCTCGACGTCGTCGAACGGCACCCCGAGCCGGTCGGCCACGATCTGGCTGAACGCCGTCTCGTGACCCTGCCCGTGGGCACTCGCCCCGGTGACGATCTCGACCTTGCCGGTGGCCAGCATCCGCACACTCGCGTGCTCCCAGCCGCCGGCACCGTAGTCGAGCGACCCCAGCACCCGCGAGGGCGCCAGCCCGCACATCTCGGTGAACGTGGAGACCCCGATCCCGAGCTGCACGGGGTCGTGGGAGTCACGACGCTGCTGCTGCTCGGCCCGGAGCGCGTCGTACCCGAACGTCTCCTTGGCCTTCGCCGTCGCCGCCTCGTAGTTGCCGGAGTCGTACTCCAGCCCGGCGACCGTGGTGAACGGGAACTCCTCGTGCTTGATCCAGTTCTTCTCGCGGATCTCGAGCGGGTCCACGCCGACCTCGACGGCCAGCTCGTCCATGATCCGCTCGATGGCGTAGGTCGCCTCGGGCCGGCCGGCGCCGCGGTAGGCGTCGGTCCAGGTCTTGTTGGTGAGCACGGTCTGGCAGGCGAAGTGGTACGCCGGGAACTTGTAGATCGAGTTGAACATGAAGGCGCCGAGCACCGGCACACCGCCGCCGACGAGGGCGACGTACGCCCCGAGGTCGGCGAGCAGGTCCACCTTGAGGCCCGTGACAGTGCCGTCCTTCTTCGCTGCGATCGTG
>JAWWPE010000385.1:0-5185 GCA_033850895.1 Nocardioidaceae bacterium
TGTAGCGCTCATCGCCCTGGGTGTCGACCGACCAGGCCAGCAGGTTGCCGTCGTCGCTGACGCTGAACGCCCCGAGCGAGAAGAACTCGTGACCGTCGGCCTCGACGTTCGAGTCGAGCAGCACCTGCTCGCCGGCAACCTCGGTGCCGGCCTCGAGGACCGGCGGATTCCAGTCGTCCACGTCACGGATCGGGCAACGGCACTGGATCGAGTACTGCTGACCCTCGACGGTGCGCGAGTAGTACCACCAGGCGCCGCGGCGCACGGGCACCGAGAGGTCGGTCTCGAGCGTGCGGGCCTTGATCTCGTCGAAGATCTGCTGGCGGAGGGGCTCGAGGTGCGCGGCCACGGCGTCGGTGTAGGCGTTCTCCGCCTCGAGATAGGCCAGGGTGGCGGGGTCCTCCTTGTCGCGCAGCCACTCGTAGTCGTCGATGAAGTCATCACCGTGGTGGCTGCGGGTGATGGGACGGATCTCGGCGACTGGAGGCTTGGGCGAACTCATGCCCCGACGGTACCGGTGTGTCCTGCGTCGAGAGCGGGGTCGTCGGCCTGGAACGTATGCACCGGTCCGGGCGGCGTGTGGCGGGTCTCGAACCGGACCGTGACGCGTCCCAGCCCGGATCCCCACACCCACCCGTCGCCGTGCAGCTCGTGGTGGACGTCCATGCCGGGATACCAGCGCACCGGCCGTACGACCTGCGCCGTCTCGAGCTCCTCCTCATCGTCGACCTCGTCGTCCTCGGAGGCGAACAAGCCGTCCTGCACCCAGTCGGCGAGCCCGCTCACGCCGACGCCGAGGAGCCGGAGACCATTGCTGATGTCCTCGCCGGCCAACAGCGCCAGGGCGGTGGCCGCGAGTATGCGGGCGTTGTCCGTGGGATTGGCGAGCGTTGATGACCGGGTGTGCGTCTCGAAGTCGTGGTGCCGGATCTTGAGCGTGACCGTCCGGCCGGACAAACCGTTCTTGCGCAGGCGACCCGAGACCGAGCGTGCCATCCGCTCGACGATCACCTCGAGCTGTGCGCGATCGGAGATGTCGTGCTCGAAGGTGTCCTCAACACTGACCGACTTGGTCTCGCGCGAGGCCACGACCGGGCGGTCGTCGTCGGCCCTGGCGAGCCGGAACATCGACCGGCCGGAGGACTGGCCGAGCAGTCGCACGAGCTCGTCCTCGCTGGGGGAGCGGAGGTCTTCAACGGTGAGGATGCCGACCCGCCGGAGTCGCTCGGCGGTCGCCGGCCCGACACCGGGGATTGCGGTGGCCTGCATCGGGCCGAGCACATCGGCTTCGGTGCCGGGTTCCACGACGAAGACTCCGTTGGGCTTGTTGATCTCGCTGGCGATCTTGGCCATCAGCTTGGACGAGGCCACCCCGACCGACGCGGTCAGGCCACCGGTGAGATCGGCGATGTCTTGGCGGATCCCCTCGACGACCTCGAGCACCTTGTCGGGGTCGAAGTCAGGGCTGGCGGCCAGGTCGACGAAGGCCTCGTCGAGCGAGAGCGGCTCGATCAGCTCGGACTCCTCGCGAAGCCGCTCCATCACCAGCCGGCTCGCCTCGCGATAGGCGTCGAAACGACCCCCGAGGAAGGCCGCGTGCGGACATCGCGCGCGGGCCTCGGCCGTGCGCATCGCCGAACGTACGCCGTGCACGCGCGCCTCGTAGGACGCTGTGGCCACGACCCCGCGAGGGCCGATGCCGCCAACGATGACCGGTCGACCACGAAGCGAAGGCTTGTCCCGTTGTTCGACGGAGGCGAAGAAGGCGTCGAGGTCGAGGTGCATGATCGACGCCGTTGATCGCATGGAACCAGTGTGACGGTCGCAGGGGACAGGGGCCGTGCACAGGCCGCCCGAAGGCCGCCGGCGGTCCACAGGAGCCGACCGACGAGTCGATTGGTCCGGTGTGCTTCACGAGGGTGAAGGGATGACAGACACCCCGACGGTCTACACCGCGCACGACGTTCCTGATCTGATCAACAGCCTGCCCACCTTGTTCGGTTTCGTCCCGACCGAGTCGCTGATCGGCATCGCCACGAGCGGCCCGCGCCGCCGGTTCGGATTTCGGCTCCGAGTCGACATCCCGGATCCCCAGGACATCGATGAGCTGGCCGACCTGGTCGTCATGCACCTGCGCCATCAAGGCGCTGAGGGCGCGGTCTTGATCGCGGTGACTGAGCGCCAGGCGGATGCCGCGCGGCTGATCGCCGCAATCGAGCGCGCCCTGCCCCCGATCGATCGCGTGGTGGGCGTGCGCGCCACTGAGACTCACTACTGGACGACCGACCCGGGCTTTCCCGCCGACGGCATTCCCTACGTGCGGTCGGACCATCACCTCAGCATCGTCAAGGCGATCGCCGCGGGGCAGCAGATCCTGCCCGACCGCCAGGCGCTGGTCGATCGTTTCAGCGCGGTGTCAGGGGCTCGACGGCAGTTCTTGTTGCGCGCGACAGAGGAAGTCCTGCGTCAGGTGGCGCCCCAGATCAGCCACGCCGAAGGTGCTGATCTTGCCGTCATCGGCATGCGGGAGGTCGAGCCGATTCTCGAACGTGGGTTGTCCGCACGGCTCGACGACGCCGATGTCGTACGCCTCTCGGTGTGGCTGTCGGCGACCACCGTGCGCGACGCCGTGTGGGCGCGCATCACGACCGACAGTGCTGACGCGATGCTGGGCATGCTGACCCAGGTCTCGCGCAGCGTCGTACCCCCGTTCGAGCCGGCGGTGCTGAGCCTCGCCGCATTCTCCGCGTGGTTGACCGGCGACGGTGCTCAGGCGTTGATCGCGATCGAGCGGGCACTGAAGGCCGATCCTCGCTACTCGATGGCAGGGCTGATTTTGCAGCTCCTCGAGGGAGGCGTGCCGCCCTCTCGCTGGTCCGGATATCAGGCCGAGCGCGACGCATCACCCTAGGGTGGTGACATGGGCCAAGACGTTGACGCGCGGGAATTCAGTCGTGAGGACCGCACGCTCTACCGCGCCAAGGTCCGCCGCTGCCTCGATGTGTTCGCTCGGATGCTCAGCGAGCGCGACTTCTCCTTCGAGCACGCCCACGTCGGCATCGAGATCGAGTTCAACCTCGTCGACGACCAGGGCGACCCGGCGCTCAAGAACGCCGAGGCACTCGAGGCGATCGCCGACGAGGTGTTCCAGACCGAGCTCGGCCTGTTCAACGTCGAGATCAACGTGCCGCCGAGCCGGATCGAGGGCACCGGGCTCGACACTCTGCAGGAGACCCTCCGCGCGGACCTCAACGAGGCCCAGCGCAAGGCTTCCGAGATCGGTGCTCACCTGGTCATGATCGGCATCCTGCCCACGCTGCAGGATGGGCACTTCACTCGCGAGTCGCTGTCGGCCAACCCGCGCTACCACCTGCTGTCCGACCAGATCCTGGCCGCCCGCGGTGAAGACATCGAGATCGTGATCGATGGCGTCGACCGCCTCGACACCACCGCGGACAGCATCATCCCCGAGGCGGCGTGCACCAGCACCCAGCTCCACCTGCAGGTGGAGCCGGACGACTTCGCCCCGATGTGGAATGCGGCCCAGGCGATCGCGGCGGCCCAGGTCGCGGTCGGCGCCAACTCTCCGTTCCTGCTCGGCAACCAGCTGTGGCACGAGACCCGCATCGCGTTGTTCGAGCAGGCGACCGACACTCGCAGCGCCGAGCTCAAGACCCAGGGCGTACGTCCGCGGGTCTTTTTCGGCGAGCGCTGGATCACCTCCGTCTTCGACCTGTTCGAGGAGAACGTCCGCTACTTCCCGGCGCTGCTGCCGATCGTGGACGAGGAAGATCCACTGGTCGAGCTCGAAGCGGGCCGGGTGCCCAATCTGGCCGAGCTCCGGCTGCACAACGGCACGGTCTATCGGTGGAACCGGCCGATCTATGACGTCGCCGACGGGCGCCCGCACCTGCGCATCGAGAACCGCCTGCTTCCGGCCGGACCCACCGTCGTCGACACGATGGCCAATGCGGCGCTGTTCTACGGACTGGTCAAGGTCCTCGGCACGAGCGAGCGGCCGGTCTGGTCCCAGCTCTCCTTCCGGGCCGCCGAGGACAACTTCCACCAGGCGGCACGCGGTGGCATCGACACCGATCTCTACTGGCCATCGGTCGGCAATGTCTCGGCACGGGAGCTGGTCCTGCGACAGCTCCTTCCGCTGGCTCACGCGGGCCTGGAGGAGATGGGTGTCGACGCCGAGGTTCGCGATCGACTGCTCGGCATCATCGAACGGCGCTGCATCGTCGGGCGCAATGGTGCGACGTGGCTGATCGAGGAGTTCGCAGCGCAGCTGACCGACAACCCCGACCGCCCGGCGGCGATGCGGGCCACGACCCAGCGCTACGAAGAGTTCATGCACGGTGGCGAACCCGTGCACACCTGGCCGACACGCGGCTGACCCGACTCGCTTCACCTTGGGCGTACGTGTCACACTGGAGTCAGAGGTTGACCACAGGCCTGATTGTTGCGCCCTTCTACCGCTTTGTGAGGTTGACGTGCCGGTGAATCCCGTGATCGGATCCGGGCTCAAGGCTGTCACCAAGCGACTCCCCGGCGTGACGAAGAACAAGCCAGAGGCAGCCGCCAAGAAGGCAACACCGGCAAAGAAGACCAGTACGACCACCGCGAAGAAGGCGGCGGCCACGAAGGCCCCCGCAAAGAAGACGCCAGTCAAAAAGTCCCCTGCAAAAAAGGCATCCGTGAAGACCAGCACCTCGTCCGTCCCCACCGCGAAAACAGAAACCACAGTGACCAAGACCGCACCTGCCAAGAAGACCGCCAAGAAGGCTCCCGCTGCCGCCGCCAAGAAGGCGCCTGCCGCGAAGAAGGCTCCCGCCAAGAAGACCGCAGCCACGGAGGTGCCCGATGAGTCGAGCATCCCGGCCGGCATCGACATCGCGAATGTCCTCGAGGTCCCGGTCATGCTTGACGCCAAGGGCAACAAGATCCTCCCCGACATCCCGGACGAGGAGTTCGAGAAGGATCTCGCGACCGACCCGACGCTGAAGGAGGACGAGAAGTCCTCCTACACGATCTCCGCCGCTGACGAGAGCGATGAGCCGGTCCAGCAGGTCATGGTCGCCGGCGCCACCGCCGACCCGGTCAAGGACTACCTCAAGCAGATCGGCAAGGTCTCGCTGCTGACCGCGGGCCAGGAAGTCGAGCTCGCCAAGCGCATCGAGGC
>JAWWPE010000044.1:0-3608 GCA_033850895.1 Nocardioidaceae bacterium
GCTATCTGGAGGACGCGGTCACCAAGGCGGGCGGGGTGGCCCTTCGCTATGGCAGCTTGTACGGCCCCGGCGCCACCGACGATCAGGTGGAGCTCATCCGCAAGCGGCAGTTCCCGCTCGTCGGAGCCAGCACCGGCTACACCTCGTGGCTGCATCTCGACGACGCCGCCAGCGCCACGGTCCTGGCTGTGGAGCAGAAAGCTCAGGGCGTCTTCAACATCGTCGACGACGAGCCCGCTCCCGCGAGCGAGTGGTTGCCTTATCTGGCGGCCTGCGCGGGTGCCAAGAAGCCGATGCGCGTCCCCAAATGGCTGGCCAAGATGCTTGCCGGCGAGGTCGCAGTGACGATGATGACCGAAGGCCGCGGTTTCTCGAACGAGAAGGCGAAGCGGGAGCTCGGCTGGGAGCTGCGCTTCCCCACATGGCGTGAGGGATTCAAGAACGGCCTGTCCTGAGCCCTCAGAGTCTGACAACCGGGGGTTGACATAGCAACCCCCGGTTGTCAGGGTGATGTCATGAAGCCCGTGGCAGAACAGCACCGCGAAATGTTCCAGCGCCTGGACGACGTACGTACGGCCGCGCTGGAACACGCTCGGCAAGCCCGACAGTTGTCGGCCCAGCGGCGACAGATCATCAATGAACTGGTCAGTGCCGGCTATTCGCAGACCGATATCGCTCGCGAGATGGGCGTGACACGACAGGCCGTCCAGAAGATGCTCAGTGCGGGCTGATCGGCGAGATCACCATACGCCCCGCCCCTTTGTACATTTGTCCGATAATGCACATTATGTCAACTAGGCCACTTTCGGCCGCATATGTGCGCAAAGTGCTCCCCTGATCACCGATCCGGCTCAGAGTGACGGTCCTGGCTGTCGGACACGGGTGACGTCAAGGCGGCGATGATCCGTTTGAGCCCGAACTCGAACGCGTCCTCGATGTCGCCTCCCAGGCGGAAGGCGCCCGCGAGCTCCATCGTCGCGAAACCGTTGACCCACGCGGTGACGAGGCGCGCACCCTCGAGGGCTTCTCCGGGCCCGACCAGATCTCCAACCGCCGTGATGATCGGTTGACTCGCCCGCGCCAGGGCCTCGGTGCTGGCCGCGAATGTCATGGTCAGCCGGAATCCTTCGGGTTGTTCGTGGGCGAACGCGCGGTAGGTGCGGGCAAGATCGGCGATCCCCTCGGCGCTTGCCATCCGCACACTCATCTCGCTGACAGTCGCGTCTGCAATCAGGGCGAGCAAGGCTTCGCGGTCCTGGACGCGCTTGTACAGCGAAGGTGCACGCACGCCGACTCGGCTCGCCACTGCCTGCATGGTCAGGCTCGACGGTCCGCCGTCCTCGAGGATTTCTCGGCCCGCACGCACGATCTCGGGCAATGTCGTGCGCTCCGGAGCCGGCACTCGTCGAACCTCCTTGGCTATTGACATTAGCCATGAAGGCTAAATAGCGTAGCCATATATCTACCACTTACCCAGGAGAACCGCATGAAGCTTGGTCCACATCTGCACCGCATCGGCAATGACATCGTCGCGGCCTACCTGGTCGACACCGACGACGGCATCACGATCATCGACGCAGGGTTGCCCGGGCACTGGCGAGAGCTGCAGGCGGAGCTGGCGACGATGGACCGCACTCTCGCCGACGTACGTGGTCTCGTCCTGACCCACGGAGACAGCGATCACATCGGCTTCGCCGAGCGTCTGCGGCGCGATCACGGAGTGCCGGTCTACGTGCACGCCGACGACGCCGGGCGAGCCCGCACAGGCGACAAGCCCAAGACACCAACCGGCCCCAAGCGTATTGGCCCCATGCTTGGCTTCTTCACGTACGCCCTGCGCAAGGGCGGCTGGCGCTCCACGTACCTCACCGAAGTCATCGAGGTGACCGACGGAGAGGTTCTGCCACTCCCCGGCGCACCGAGAATCATCAGCATGCCCGGGCATTCGCCCGGCAGCATCGCGGTCCACGTACCGATCGCCGACGCGCTGTTCGTCGGCGATGCCCTCACAACTCGACACGTACTGACCGGCCGTGAAGGCCTTCAGCCCGCGCCCTTCACCGACGACCCGGCATCGGCACTCGAATCGCTGGGCCGGCTCGCCGCACTCGATGCGAACTGGGTTCTGCCCGGCCACGGCGCACCATGGCAAGGAAACCTCGCGACTCTCGAGCGGGACGTACGGCGGGCCGGCCAGATCTAGGTCGCCGGAATGGTGAGGTTGCACACCGCGTCGACGGCCTGTTAGCGTCACCGGCGATCGTGATCCAACGGCAGGAGGTGAGACCCATGACCGCAATATCCGTAGTGGGCGCTCCACTGCAGTGCACGATCTCGCGACTGACCTAGTCGCCACAAGGAGCGCCCCGCACGCAATTCGCGAGAGGCAACTCCTATGACCACAACTCTTTTTCCCACCCTGAACTTCAGCTCCACGACAGGCGAGCGCGCGCTGGTGCTCGGTGGCGGCGGATCTACCGGTAACGCATGGCTGATCGGCATCATCGCCGGTCTGTTCGATGCCGGCCTGGACGTGACCACAGCCGATCTCACGATCGGGACGTCAGCCGGTTCGACGGCTGCAGCCCAGATAGCCGGCGCAACCCCGCCCGAGCTGTTTGCCGCCACGGCTGCCGTTGTGCCGCACCAGCGCACCGGTCCGGTCGAATCCGGCCAACGCCCCAACAGGCCGATGGCTGGCCAGCTCGAGAGATTCCTCGAGATCATCGCCTCCGCTGAGGATCTCGAGGACATGCGCCGCAAGATGGGCGCGGCAGCGCTCGCCAGAGATGCGGCTTCGGATGGCTCCTGGCAAGTGCAGTGGCGCGCCACCGTCGCATCGCGGTTGCCCGATCAGCATTGGCCGCGACGCTCGGTGCTGATCACGGCGGTCGACGCCCAGACTGGTGAACCGGTCGTGTTCGACCGGCGCAGCGGTGTCGATCTGGTCGACGCCGTCGCTGCCAGCTGTGCCGGCGGCGGCCTTCCCTACTGGATCAACGGCCGTGCCTACGTCGACGGCGGCTATCGGGCCAATGCGGAGAATGCCGATCTGGCCGTCGGCTACGAACGGGTGCTGGTGCTGTCCCCGCTTGGCGGCAAGACACTGCATCCGCTGCACTGGGACACACGGCTCGCCGTGCAGGTCGACCATCTGCGCGCAGCCGGCAGCAAGGTCGAGTCGGTGTTTCCGGACAGCAGCTCCGAGCATCTGTTCGGCACCAACGCGATGGATCTGTCGCTTCGCCCTGCCGCCGCCCAAGCTGGCTACGAGCAGGGCAGAGTCCGCGCCGAGCAGCTCAGCGAGTTCTGGTCGTGACGGTCGCTCCGTCACTCACCGAACGACACGTCCTTCGTAGCCGTGACACCGGCGGTGCGGCCAGGGGCTGAGTGGAACTGCCAGTAGAGGTTGGTGTGGGCGATGACCTGATCGGGCGGCGGCGAGCCCCATTCGCTGTTGTCGTTGGTCGTATGAGCGTCACCGACGAGTGTCACGTCGTAACCGCGCGTGAACGCACCGTGGATCGTCGACCGTATGCACGCGTCGGTCTCGGCACCGGCCACGACCAGTCGGCCGACTCCGGCGCCGGCGAGAACGTCCTCCAGGT
>JAWWPE010000014.1:0-9966 GCA_033850895.1 Nocardioidaceae bacterium
GAGCGGCGGGGACATCGAGGTCGTTGGTGAGGCCGGCACCGCGGCCGCGGCGATCGCGCGCATACCCGCCCTCAAGCCTGATGTGGCGATACTCGACGCAAGACTTCCGGATGGAAGCGGCATCGAGGTATGTCGTCAGATCCGCTCGGCGGAGCCGTCCACCAAGGCGATCATCCTGACCTCGTTCGATGATGACGAGGCGTTGTTCGCGGCGATCATGGCCGGGGCGGCCGGTTACATCCTCAAGCAGGTGACCAGCCAGGATCTGTTGGCCGCCGTACGCCACGTGTCCGCGGGCGGGTCGTTGCTCGATCCCAGCGTCACCGAGCGTGTCATGCAGCGTCTCCGCGACGGTGGCCCCGGGGAGCCGGAAGAGCTCAAGAGCCTCAGCGCGCAGGAGCGCCGCATCCTTGAGCTGGTCGCAGAGGGGCTGACCAACAAGCAGATCGGTGAGCGGCTGTTCCTCGCCGAGAAGACCGTCAAGAACTACATGTCCAATGTGCTCTCCAAGCTCGGTCTGACCAGTCGCACCCAGGCCGCCGTGTTTGCGACCCGCCTGGTCTCTGGAGCCTGACTCAGACCGGCACGGTCCAGACCACTTGCGTGCCGCCCCCGGTGGCCTCGTTGATCTCGAAGGATCCGCCGTGCGCCTCGGCGCGCTCCCGAAGATTGGCGAGTCCACTGAGCCGAGGGCTCGTACCGGGACCTCCGCCGTTGTCGGTCACTTCGACCGTGACGTGCCCCGCGGCGGCGGTGATCGTCACTTCGACCTTGGTGGCATTCGCATGGCGCACCGTGTTGGCGAGAGCTTCGGTCACCACGGCGGAGACGTCGTCGGTCAGTGAGGCGTCGGCCATCAGGTCGACCGGCCCGAGGAACGTGACCCGCGGTCGTGCCGCGTTGTCATTGTCCACCTCCATGCGGTCCACGATCTCGAGCACTCGCGCGCGCAGGCTCACCGACGTGACGTCGCCGTCGCGGTGCAGGGCGAAGATGCTCTGCCTGATCTGCGCGATCGCGCCGTCGATCTCGGCGATCTGCTCCACGATGCGCGTGGCCGACTCCGGATCGAGCCCGACGGCCGCGGCCTGCAGGTTCAGCCCCGTCGCGAATAGGCGCTGAATGACGTGGTCGTGGAGGTCTCGGGCGATGCGGCTCCGGTCCTCGAGCAAGGCCACTCGGCGGCGGATCATCCGCGCCTCGGCCCGGTCGATGGCGACGCTGATGTGGCTCGCGAACGACCCACCCATGTCAAGGTCGCGGACGCCGAAGTCCGGGCGGTCGCGATGCCGCACCAGGCCCAGCACGCCTGCGTTGCCCTCCCCGAGCGTGAACGGGATGACCAAGGCGTTGCCGAACTTCGGCTGCTCGGTGAAGCCGAGGTCTTCAAGGACTGCGCCGTTCGGGACGTTGACGGGTTTGCCGTCGCGGATTGCTTCTCCCGCGACGCTTTCGTCCATCCTGAAGGACATGCCGCGAAGCTCGTCCTCCCCGGTGCCTGAAGCGCGGTCGATGACCAGATAGTCACGCTGAGGCGTCACCAGACCGATGTAGACGAGATCCGCGTCGGCCAGCTCCTTGACCCGGTCGACCAGGAAGCCGAGGTGCTCATCGTCCTCGTCCTGCATGAGCCGCCGCGCGGTCTCAGCGAGCGCCGACGCCCACTTCTCGCGGTACAGCGAATCCTCGAACAGCCGGGCGTTCGCAATCGCGATACCCGCCGTGGCGGCGAGCGCCTGGGCGAGCTCTTCGTCATCGGCGGAGAACTCGCCGTTCCTGCTGTCGGTGAGATAGAGGTTCCCGTAGACAGCGTCGCGTACGCGGATGGGGACCCCGAGAAAGCTGCTCATCGGCGGATGATTGGCCGGGAATCCGCTCGAACGCGCGTCGTCAGCGATCGTGGCCAGGCGTACGGGACTCGGATCGGCGATCAGCACCCCGAGCAGGCCCTTGCCCTCGGGCAGGTGTCCGATCTTGGCGATGCCGGCATCATCGATGCCGACCGTGATGAACTGCTCGAGGCTCTGATCGTCGGCGATGACGCCCATCGCGCCATAGCGTGCCTCGATCAGCTCGGTCCCGATCTCGACGATGCGGCGCAACACCGTCGCGAGGTCGAGGTTGCTGGTGAGGTCGTTGTTGACCCGGACCAGATCGCGGAGCCGGCTCTGCGAGTGCACCATCTCGTCGGCTCTCTCGACCAGATGGGCGAGGAGGGTCTCGAACTCGAGCTTGGGTCCGGGTTCGGCCGCACGCGCTGGTGAGTGGTAGGGCATCTCACTCCTGGGCGAGCCTTGACGATGACCTCACAGTACGCGCTCGTCGGTCACCGGCCGGCCCGTCGGCGAATCGGGGACCTAGGTCCCCGGCGGAGTGGTCCTCAGGCGGTGTCGTGGCAGCGGTCCGGAACCGATGCTGGATGGAGACGCAACACCACGCAAGAGGAGAACACCATGAACACATCACCGCGCCCCGTCGTCGTCGGAATCTCGGCCAAGCAGTCCACTGTCCTGCGCTACGCCGTTGCTGAGGCCGCTCGTCTGAAGACCAGCCTGCGCGTCGTCCACTGCTTTGCCCTGCCGACGCAAGCAGCCGAGTTCTACGTCGGCGGCGACGTGCTCGACAGCTACCGGATCGCCGGCGAGGCGGTCATCGCGGATTCTCGCGAGCTGATCGAGGATGAGTACCCGGAAGCCGAGGTCGAGTACGTGCTCGCCAACGGCATGCCGGGCGTGGTTCTGCTCGCCGAGTCCGCGACCGCACAGGCGATCGTCCTGGGCGCCGACGACATTCCCTGGTACGACCGGATGCTCGGCGGCGAGGTGTCAGGTCACCTGGCTCGCAAGGCCTCATGCCCCGTCGTGGTGGTTCCCGAGGTCGAGCAGCCCGAGGTTGATCGGGTCGGCTCGCGCCGCGATGGTGTGGTCGTGACGATCGACGGCGACACGTCGGCCACGAGCCCGCTCCGTTACGGCTTCGAGCAGGCCGACCTCCGCGGCGAGACGCTGCACGTCCTGCACGCGGCCCCGGCTGCCACCATGCAGGACGACTTCGACAATCATCGCGCCAACGTCGCTGAGATCCTCGCCGGCTGGGCCGAGCTGTATCCCGGCGTTCGGGTCCTGTCCTCACTGACATCGGGCGATCCGCTCGAGACCTGCATCGCCGCGACGGAGCACGCCTCGCTCGTGGTGATCGGTCGGCCGCACAGCCACACGGTGCTGTTCGCACTCGCCCGGCCGATGGCCATGCAGGTGCTGCGTCAGGCGCACTGCCCGGTCGCCGTCGTGCCCACCGACTACCGTGGCGTCTAGACAACCATGACCCGAAGCCCTTGGGCTTCTTCGTGTGACCCACTCGCGGTGGCTGGGAGTCCGCCGCAGTGTCACGGATGTCCGCCCCTCCAGCGTCACACGCTGGTGCTCGAGGGGCGGATCGCATCCGCCGGGACCTTTGCCACTGCCCTACTTGTCGGTGTGATGACACGCTGGACGATCACGAGCATTCGACTTCGACGGGGCGACACATGACGAACACCACGGAAGCATCCGAACGTACGCTCGAGGCGGGCGAGCTCGCGCTGATCGACGCGTACTGGCGAGCCGCCAACTATCTGTCGGTCGGCCAGATCTACCTCATGGACAACCCGCTGCTGCGGGAACCGTTGCTGCCCGAGCACGTGAAGCCCCGTCTGCTCGGGCACTGGGGGACGACGCCGGGCCTCAATCTGCTCTATGTGCACATGAACAGGGTCATCAAGGCGCGCGACCTCAATGTCGTCTACATCGCGGGACCCGGCCACGGCGGGCCCGGGTTGGTGGCGAATGCGTACCTCGACCGGACGTACACCGAGGTCTACCCCTCCGTGGCCGAGGACGAGCAAGGTATCCGCGCGTTGTTCCGCCAGTTCTCGTTCCCCGGCGGCATCCCCAGCCACGTCGCGCCGGAGACGCCCGGCTCGATCCACGAGGGAGGTGAGCTGGGCTATGCGCTCGTCCACGCGTACGGCGCGGTGTTCGACAACCCGGACCTGCTGGCCCTGTGCGTCGTCGGTGACGGCGAGGCCGAGACCGGCCCGCTGGCGGCGAGCTGGCACTCCAACAAGTTCCTCGACCCGGCCAGGGACGGAGCGGTGCTGCCGGTCCTGCATCTCAACGGCTACAAGATCGCCAACCCCACTGTGCTGGCACGAATCCCGGAGACCGAGCTGGCCGATCTGCTGCGCGGATATGGCCATGACCCGATCTTCGTCAGCGGTGACGATCCGGACGACGTCCACGAGCAGCTGGCGACCGCGCTGGATCGGTCCCTCGACCAGATCGCGTCGATCCAGATCGAGGCGCGCAACGGCATCTCCAGCGAACGGGCGCGTTGGCCGATGATCGTGCTGCGCACCCCCAAGGGCTGGACCGGGCCGAAGGTCGTCGACGGGCTCCAGGTCGAGGGCACCTGGCGTGCACACCAGGTGCCGTTGTCGGAGACTCGTACCAACGCGGAGCATCGGGCACTTCTCGAGGAGTGGATGCGGAGCTACCGACCCGAGGAGCTGTTCGACGACCGTGGCCGGCTGATCCCCCAGCTGCAGGCACTCACCCCCGTCGGCGACCGACGGATGAGCGCCAACCCGCACGCCAACGGCGGGCTGCTCAAACGGGATCTGGTGATGCCGGACTTCCGCGACTTCGCGGTGGCTGTCGACCGGCCCGCCTCCGGCACGAGTGAGGCGACTCGCGTGCTCGGAGACTTCCTGGCGGGCATCATCGCCAGGAATCCGGACAGCTTCCGGTTGATGGGTCCGGACGAGACGGCGTCCAACCGGTTGTCCGGCGTCTTCGCGGAGACCGATCGTGCCTGGGACGCGATCATGGTCCCGGGCGACGACCACCTCGCTCCGGACGGCCGGGTCATGGAGGTGCTGTCGGAGCACCTGTGCCAGGGCTGGCTCGAGGGCTATCTGCTGACCGGTCGGCACGGCCTGTTCAACTGCTACGAGGCGTTCATCCACATCGTCGACTCGATGTTCAACCAGCACGCCAAATGGCTGAAGTCGACCCGTCGCATCCCGTGGCGGGCGCCGATTGCCTCCCTCAACTATCTGCTGTCGTCGCACGTGTGGCGACAGGACAACAACGGGTTCTCCCACCAGGATCCCGGCTTCCTCGATCACGTCGTCAACAAGAAGGCCGAAGTCGTACGCGTCTACCTGCCGCCCGACACCAACACATTGTTGTCGGTCGCCGACCACTGTCTGCGAAGCCATGACTATGTCAACGTCATCGTCGCCGGCAAGCAACCGGCGCTGACGTACCTGACGATCGACGAGGCCATCGCGCACTGCACTCGCGGACTGGGAATCTGGCCGTGGGCGAGCACCGACGAGAACGACCCCGATGTGATCCTCGCCTGTTGCGGTGACATACCCACGCTCGAGGCGATTGCCGCCGCGGACCTGTTGCGCACACATCTGCCCGAGCTCAAGGTGAGATTCATCAACGTGGTGGACCTGATGCGTCTCGAGCCAGACACCGAGCACCCTCACGGGCTGTCCGACCGCGACTTCGACGCGCTCTTCACGACCGACAAGCCGGTCGTCTTCGCCTTCCACGGCTACCCGTCGCTGATCCACCGGTTGACCTATCGCCGTACGAATCACCACAACATGCACGTGCGTGGCTACAAGGAGGAAGGGACGACCACGACCCCGTTCGACATGGTCATGCTCAACGACCTCGATCGATTCCACCTCGTGATGGATGTCATCGATCGCGTGCCGTCGCTGGGCTCGCATGCGGCGACCCTGCGTCAGAAGATGTCCGACGCCAGGCTGGCCGCCCGTGCATACACCCGTGAGCACGGGGAGGACGATCCGGCGATCGCGGGATGGACCTGGCCCGGACGGGACTGACCGATGCGGATCCTGGTCGTCAATGCCGGCTCGTCGAGCCTCAAGCTCAGCCTGCTCGATGGCTCTGACGTCCTCGAGCAATCGGTCAACGTCCCGGCGGGAGATGCGCCGCTGGACACCGGTGCCCTGTCGGAGCTGGTTCGCACCTGGGCACCGCCCGATGTCGTCGCGCACCGGATCGTCCACGGCGGCAACGTGTTCACCGGTGCGACGCGCATCGAGGGCCCGGTCCGCGATCAGCTGCAGGAGCTGACCGATCTCGCGCCGCTTCACCAGCCGAAGTCGCTCGCGGGTCTCGACGCGGTCAGCGCCCTGCTGCCGGACGTTCCGGCCGTGGCGTGCTTCGACACCGCATTTCACACCTCGATCCCTGCGGCCGCCTCAACGTACGCCGTGCCTGAGGAGTGGCGGCGGCGCTGGGCGATCAAGCGCTACGGATTCCACGGGCTCTCACATGCGTACGCCTCACGGCGCGCCGCCGAGATCGTCGGACAGCCCCTCGAGGACCTGAGGATCGTCACCTGCCACCTCGGCGCCGGCGCCTCGCTGTGCGCAGTGGCGGGTGGTCGGAGTGTAGACACCACGATGGGGTTCACGCCGCTCGAGGGGCTCGTGATGGCCACCCGCTCGGGGAGCGTCGATCCGGGGCTGGTCCTGTGGCTCGAGGAGCACGAGCACCTGACCCCGCACCAGGTGGCTCAGTCCCTCGAGCATCGCTCGGGCCTCACCGCTCTCGCGGGCACCGGTGACATGAGGGAGATCCAGTCCCGCGCCGAGAGCGGTGATGACAACGCGAGGCTTGCACTCGATGTGTTCATCCACAGCCTGGCCGGGCACGTCTCAGCCATGACAGCGTCGACGGCGGGCCTCGACGTGCTGGTGTTCACCGGGGGAGTCGGCCAGAATTCTGCGATCGTACGGAGCCTTGCGGCGCAACGCCTGGGGTACCTCGGCGTGGAGATCGACGACGAGCTGAACCGCGACGATCCGGTCGACGTGGACGTGACTGCAGCCGGCGCGACGGTGCGCACGGTGGTCGTCGCCGCTCGCGAGGACCTCCAGATGGCGCGCGAGACCCGGCGGCTGATCGGGGCCGGTTGAGCCTCAGCGGTGGATCGCGACCCGGCGGCCCTCCATGGAATGCGGCACGAGGCGCACGACGACATCACGTTCACCCGGCGCCCACGGGTGGAGCCGCGACCACGACATCACCTGGTCGTGGACGGCTGGGTCAGTCACCCGGGATGTCGAGCCCTTGACCGTGACGTTCCAACCATCCCGGTAGAGCGGGGCGTGGTAGTCGACGCCGAAGGCCACGTGATCATTGCCGGCGGCCAGATCGTTGAGGATGCTGTCCGGGGACGTGCGGAAGAAGATGTGGCCGTCGATGACGGCGAAGTTCAGCGGGATCAGCTGGAGCCCGTCGTGATTCACGAAGGCGATCTGGGCGACCGTCGCCGTCTCCAGCAGCTCGAGGCACTCCGCCTGCTGGATCACGGCGAAGTGTTCACCCGGCTGGAGGTGTTCGGTGATGTGTTCGGTGGTCATGAGTGAGCTCCTTCTGTGGTGGTGACGTGATCAGGCATGGGACATCTCCGGGCGAGCTGCGCCGACCGCGGACTGCAGGCCGTGCAGCTGGAGGATGCGGTCGCACCGGTCGAGCACGTGCGGCGAGTGAGAGATGACGAGCACGGCGTGATCATCGGCGAGCAGGCGTACGTCGTCGAGAAGGGCCTCGGCGCCGGCGTGGTCGAGGTGCTCGGTGGGCTCGTCGAAGATCAGGACAGCGTGGCCGCCCAGGACGAGCCGGGCGAGACCCAGTCGTTGACGTTCGCCACCACTCAGCCGCCCGCCGTGCTCGCCGACCGGGGTGTCCAGCCCGCGGGGGAGTGAGCGGACGAACGTGCCAAGGCCCGCGCGATCGAGCGCCACGCCCATCGCGTGATCGTCCGCACGCGGATCGGCGATTCGGAGGTTTTCCCGAATCGTGGTGTCGAAGAGGACGTCGTCCTGGCTCGAGACGCCGATCCGGGTACGGATGTCTGTTCCCTCGAGGTTCGCGAGATCGACGCCGCCGAGGCGAACTCGACCTCCCTTCGGCTCGATCAGGCCCGCCAAGGTCATCGCCAGGGTGCTCTTGCCGACGCCGCTGGGACCGCTCACGCCGATCAGGTCACCGCGGATGAGGTGGAGCGAGATGTCGCGGGCGATGGTGCGATCCCAGCCGATGGCCAGGTTCTCCACCGACAAGGTGCTGGAGGCGGCGAGCGGAAGCGGCGACGCCGGGCTCGCAATTGGTGGGTGCACCGTGGCCAGCTCGTCGAGGCGTGCACCGGCAGCGGTCACTGCCGGGCGAAGTCGCTCACACTCGGCCAGCGTCTCGAGTGGTTCGAGCAGGGCGACCGGAGCCAGCAGGAGCACCCCCACGACCACGGCAGGCACTCCGGAGCAGATGAGCCCGAGGGCGGCGATCGTGCCGCCGGTCGAGGCGAGGATGAACGCTGACCCGAGTCCGCCGATCCACGCGCTCGAACGTTGCACCGTTGCAAGCTCCCGGAACGAGTCGCCCATCGTCCGGCCGACGCCGCGCGCCGCGTCGTACGCGATCAGGTCGCGGGATGCGAGCACCAGCACCGAGGCATCGGCGGCCACCGCGCCCTGGAGGACTGCCACGTTTTTTCGGCGGGCTGGCGACAGTCGTGCGACCACACAGCGTACGAACACCGTGCAGGCCAGCACATGCGCGGTGAGTATGCCCGCCGCGATCGGCGAGATGAAGGCCAGCAGCACGATGACGCACGCCGACGAGGTCAGGGCGTAGATCCAGGGCAGGCGGATACGGAGCAGCCGGTCCTGGACGGTGTCGACGTCGGCGACGATGCGGTTGACGATGTCGCCTCGGCGTTGCCGCGGCAGACCGGCGGGGGCAACCCGATCGAGCTCCTGGTAGGCGGTCACTCTCGCTTCCACCGTCAGCGACAGCGCGGCGTCGTGGGTGAGCAGGCGTTCGGCGTATCGGAACACGGCCCGACCGATACCGAAGAAGCGCACCGAGACGATCGCGACCATGAGGTACATGACGGGCGGGTGCTGCGCAGCACGCACGATCAGCCATGCCGAGGTGAGGAGCAGCCCGACCGAGCAGAGCTGGGCGAGGACGCCGAGACCCGCGCCCGCGAGCAGTCGGCGGGTCATGCGGACACCGCGGTGCTGGCGGTCAAGCGGAGGACCCGGTCGGCCGCAGCGATGGTCTCGGGTCGGTGCGCCACGACGATGACGGTGACCGGCAGCGCTCGTAGGGCGTTCAGCACCGCGCTCTCGCGCACGGTGTCGAGTCCGGCGGTCGGCTCGTCGAGCAGCATCAGGGCGGCTCCCTCGGTGCGTACGCGAAGGAGTGCCCGGGCGATCGCGATCCTGCGGCGATCACCTGCCGAGATGTCGTCAGCGGACTCGCTCAGCCACCTTCGCGGTTCCAGGTCGGTCGCACCTGCGTCGCGGAGGGCAGCGGACACCTCGACGAGCGTGGCATCGGTGTTGGCCATGCGTACGTTGTCGGCGACGGTCCCCTCGATGAGTCCGGGGAACTGCGGCACCCAGGCGATCTGCCGGCGCCACTGCTCGGGGTCAACGGAAGCCAGGTCGACGACCCCCACCGTGACCCGCCCGCGGGTCGGTGCGACGAAGCCCAGCAGAACGTCCAAGAGGGTCGACTTGCCCGAACCGGATGCCCCGGTCACGGCGACGAACTCGCCCGGACGGATTGTTTCGGACGCGAGGTCGAGGGCCGGCAATGCGCGATCGTCGAACTGCACGACGAGTGAGTCGATGACGACGGCGACCCTGGCGACGTCCGGTGAGGTGGTCCAACCATCGTGGCGGTCGTGGTCGAGCAGGTTCAGGGCGTCTCCGACGGCCTCGGCGCCGGCTGTGCTGTCGTGGAACATCGTGCCGAGTCGGCGCACCGGGAGGTAGGCCTCGGGTGCCAGCAGCAGCACGATAAGCGCCCGTTCCAGGGTCATGTGACCGTCGACGACGCGCAGGCCGACACTCACCGCGACCAG